>JAJRAP010000300.1 GCA_028679855.1 Candidatus Methanoperedens sp. | reverse complement strand
TCGATAAAGAGCACAATGTGTTTGGCTGCCTCAATATCACTGTAAGGTATTCCCACGCTCAAGGTTTGATAGGTATCCTTTGGAAGCGCTTCGAAATTAACTCCGGTGCATAAATATGAGCCGGCAACTTTCTGGAACGCAAGAAGCTCCTCGCATGTGGTATTTCCAAAGGAGAGGAATGCCGCATTGCCTGCAGATATTCTCTTTGCAGCCTCTTTGGCAGCATCTTCAGGAGTGACATCCTCTCCATCGATCATCGACTTTGCAGATGCATACAATCTCGGAAGGCTCATGCCGAACCTGCAAAGTTTTCCCGCATTGGCAGGTGATGATTTCCTGAAATCAACATCAAGCGCGCCGTTCTCGCGGATGTATAATCCGCAGCCGAAATTGCAGCCCGGACATATTGTTGAATAAACATTGTCACTCATTCAAGAACCTCCTTTTTGTGATTAAATTGATTATCTTCACTCATTTAACTTCACCTCAAAATATGGTGGTTTTCGTAAATCCATCCCGGGTTCGTATTTCAACTGTTCCTGCACAGGGTTCGCGAACATCCTGTACAGCCTTGTAAGAGGGATATCCACAGGACACACATCACTGCACTGCCCGCATCCGATACATGCATCCGCAAGATGCAGGAAGCGCACTAGATGGTACATCGACATCTTATAAGCGTCACCGCGGAAATGATATTCTGTGCACTTTGAAACATCGCCGCATGAACATGTGGGACATACGGTCTTGCAAGCGCCGCAGTCTATACAGTGCTCAAGTTCTTTCCTGAAATATTCAAGCCTGTTATCCATTGGAACAAATACCTTACCTTTCCATTTCTTTCCAAGGTCTTCCATCACGCCTTTTATCTTGGCGCGGATCGCAATTCCTTTCTCATCAGGTTTCTGCACCTGTACATATCCGGCATCAACGGCATTCTGAAGTAGCTTTGCGCCTTTTTCTGAATTTATCTCAACGAAAGTGGCTTTTCCCACAAGGTCTCCTGTAACGCCCCAGTTGCCGCAGGCGATATCAGAATTATTTGGCACCTTTATCGTGCAGTAGCGGCAGCTCTCGCGTCTCCCGTATCCTTTCTCTTCAAGTTCATCAATTGTGATGGCATGTTCTTTTCCGTCCTTTGTTTCAAAGATCAACTTACCCTTCTCGATCTCTTCCCCGTGCACATCTTCAGGCTTTATCTTGTACATCACTTCAAGCATCTCTCGCGTGACAACGGGGTGCATAGATCCGCCGCAGTTCAGACCAACGATAAATGTATTGTCCAGATTGATCGCATTGCGCTTGCCCTGCTCGATTATGGCGCGCACATCGCATCCCTTTGCGGGGAGTGCGACTTTCAGGTTCCTGTCAGCTATGAGCTTTGCAAAATTGCTGGGTACAGAGTGAAGCGAACCAGCCGAATTCAGAACCTCGTTCACATCAGAAGTGATTATTGGAACAGCTTCAAATTCATTTATCTTCTTCAAAACAACAACAGCATCCACAAGCTTCTTTTCAAGCGCTGCTGCCAGCATTGAGGTCACAAGACCTCCAGAGCCTCCGCGCTTTCTTACATCTTCTTTCGTTGACCAGCCAACATACATCTCGCCTTTTTGCATCTACACCACCCCCTCAGGTTTCAGGGGACTGGGACCGAGTTTCTTTATCTGCTCTGTTACATCGCGGATGAAATTTGCGAACTTCTCACCTTCGCTGGCTGATATCCAGTTAAGCTGGAGCCTCTCCTTCTCGATCCCGAGTTGTTGCACTACACTTTCAAGATATTTGTATTTGATCTTTGTCTTATCATTACCGTTCACATAATGGCAGTCGCCGATGTGGCAACCTGTAACAAGCACAGCGTCAGCGCCTTCGAGGAAGGCATTGAAAACATGAAGGGGGTCTATTCTACCCGAGCACATAACGCGAATGATCCTTGTCGATGCCGGCTGCTGGAACCGTCCCATGCCAGCGCTGTCTGCCCCTCCGTATGAGCACCAGTTGCAGCAGAACGCCACTATCTTGGGCTCCCAGCCGTTCGTCTTCGCTTGAGGTACAGTAGATTCGCTCATGCTGCCACCTCCTGGAACCTGAACACGTTCTTGACCTGAGCCAGAAGCTGATTATTCTTGAAGTGGCTCTGCTCCAGTGCCCCAGTCGGACAGGCTGCCACACATGTTCCGCATCCTTTACACAGGGCTTTAACCACGTTCGCCTTGCCTTCTTTTTCATCCATCTTGATAGCCTGGAAAGGGCACATGGGTATGCATACCTGACATCCCACGCACACGTCAGGATTCACAACGGCTGTTATCCCTTCTGTTACAGCTTTTCTGTTCTTGAGAAGTATGGCGGCTCTGCCCGCGCAAGCACTGCCCTGGGATACAGCATAAGGAATATCCTTGGGTCCTGAAGCCACGCCTGCTAAATAAACACCATCTATGGTGGTATCCACAGGTTTCAATTTGGGATGCGCTTCCATTAATAATCCGTCCGCAGCCTTCGAAAGCTTGAGAAGCTGCTGTATCTGGTTTATTCCTTCATGCGGTACTATGCCGGTGGCAAGCACCATAAGGTCAAATTCAAGGTTCCGAATTTCACCCGCAAGCGTGTCCTCGACACGCACCTTGATATTCTTGGTGACCGGGTCTTCTTTCACTTCCACAGGTCTCCCGCGCAGGAACTTGACACCAAGGTTCCGCGACCTGTTGTATGACTCCTCATATGCCCGGAATGGTGTCCTGATGTCTATGTACATTATAGTGTGATCTGTCTCGGGGCGCTTCTCTTTGAGAAGCTGCGCATTCTTTATTGTGACCATGCAGCACACGCCTGAGCAATATATATTGGTAGCCTTATCTCTTGAACCAACGCAGTTCACGAATCCCACTCTTACAGGCTCCTTGCAGTCCGAAGGTCGAACCACATGCCCGCCCGTTGGTCCGGCAGCATTGAGGAGCCGCTCGAATTCCATAGCCGTGATGACATTGTCATATAATCCATATCCGAAATCGTGCCTTTGCTCAGGATCATAGGTCTTGAAGCCTACAGAAACAACAATGATACCAACGTTGAGATCAGTATAACTCGGCTGCATATCGTAATTGATTGCACCGCTTGCGCATGCTTTAGCGCAGGCTTTGCAGTTGATGCAGTTCTCCTTATCCAGTACTGCCCGCAAGGGCACAGCCTGCGGGAATGAGACGTATATCGCTTTGCGCGTGCCAAAGCCTTCGTTAAAGTCGTATGGCACTTCGACCGGGCAAACCTCGCTGCACTTTGCGCATCCTGTGCATTTGGCAACGTCAAGATATCTGGGTTTGTGCTCTATCTTCACGTTGAAATTGCCCACATACCCATCTACCGCTTTCACTTCTGAATAGCTCATTATTTTGATGTTCTTATTACGCGCCACTTCAACCATCTTTGGGCCAAGGATGCAAATAGAACAATCATTAGTTGGGAAAACCTTATCAAAGCGCGCCATCCTGCCGCCGATAGAAGGCTCTTTCTCCACGAGATATACCTGGAAACCCATATCAGCAAGGTCAAGCGCTGACTGCATTCCAGCCACTCCTGCACCAATCACAAGGGCTTTATCAATTACAGGCACCTCACTTTGCACAAGTGGTTCGAGCAACTTGGACCGCTCCACACCCATTCGCACAAGGTCTTTGGCTTTCTCCGTTGCTTTTTCCTTCTCCCACATGTGTATCCATGAGCAGTGGTCTCTGATGTTCACGAATTCAAGGAAGTACTGGTTTAAGCCCATTTGCTCAAGACATGCGCGAAATGTTGGTTCATGTGTCTTGGGAGAGCATGCCGCCACTACAACGCGGTTAAGGTTATGCTCTTTGATTTTTTGCTGTATATCAGCCTGCCCTGAGTCAGAGCATGTGAACTTGTTCACAGACGTGACTTTCACGCCGGGAAGCGTGCCGATATAATCAGCTACTGCTTTTGTATTTACGACGCCACCGATATTCACGCCGCATTCGCATACGAACACACCTACCCGTTTTTCATCATTATCTTTCTGAACTTCAGTACCTTTTGTTTCAGTACGTTCAGTTTCAGTACCTTTATTATCACTCATTTATCTTCACTTCCTTGACCGGGTTTGGACCCAATTTTTTAATCTCTTCAGTAAAATCCTTAACAACTTCTGCAAATCGTGCTCCTTCACTGGCAGATACCCATTCAAGCCTGAGCCTCTTATCAAACCCAAGTTTTGCCAGTGCTTTTTTAGTATTGTTTATCCTGATCTCTGCGTTCTTGTTGCCGTCGATATAATGGCAGTCGCCTATATGACAGCCTGTTATAAGAACTCCATCAGCTCCATCATTGAGAGCTTCCAGAATAAAAGCTGGCTCAACCCTGCCAGAACACATGACCCTTATTATCCTTATATTTGCAGGATACTGGAATCTGCTCACTCCTGCCAGGTCTGCGCCTGCATAGCTGCACCAGTTGCAGCAGAAAGTTAATATATTCGGTTCAAAGCTCATGACGGCACCTCCACGATACCGCTAAAAGCCCTTACAGCAGCTTTTATCTGCGGTGCCGTGAAGCCCCTTGGACTGATTGCTCCTGTAGGGCAGGAAGCAGCACAGGATCCACATCCCTTGCACATGGCCGGATTAATTCTTGATTTCTTTGCAAGATACACCACCTCTTCAGCATTTACCTCGACTTCAATTAACTGTGGTGCATTGAAGGGACAGACCTTGACGCAGGTACCGCACCCGATGCACAGCTTTTCATCCACCACGGCTATCATGGCATCGGTTTCCATCTCTACCTTTGATAGCAGCACGCATGCCTTCGCTGCAGCCCCGGATGCCTGGGCTATTCCCTCATCTATGAGTTTGGGCGCCTGGGCTGTGCCGCACAGCAATACTCCGGTGGTGGCGAACTCAACAGGCCGGAGTTTTGCATGAGCTTCCAGGAAAAAGCCATTTTTATCCATTGGAACCTTGAAGAGCTTAGCCAGTTCAACATTGGATGCCGGAGCTACCATGGGGGCGCTCAACACGATTAAATCAGCCTCTATTTCGATATCATCCCCTATCAGCAAGTCATGGACGGTGACTGTGCTGTCCTTCACAACAGGCGGCTTTTCTTCGGAATACCGCAGGAACACTACTCCCAGGCTGCTTGCCTCCCTGTACAGTTTTTCCCATACTCCATATGTCCTCATATCTCTGTACAGCACATAGACGCTGGCTTTTGTCTCCTTTTTTATACGAATGGCATTCTTGACAGCCTCAACGCAACATGTCCTGGAGCAGTAAGGACGCTCGGGAACCCTCGCTCCTGCGCACTGTATCATCACAACGTTCTCAGGGGGTTTTTCAAATCCGTTCTCAAGAGCGTTCTCAAGATTTAGCTGGGTTATTATATTGCGGGCTCCATAATTATAATATCCAGAAGGTACAAGTTCATTCGCCCCTGTGGCGATAACCGCTACGCCGAATTTTATTTCGTGCTTTGTGCCTTTGGTATCCAGAGTGCCCTCGAAATTGCCCACATAACCCTTCAGCTCTGCAAGCTGGGTTCCAGTAAATACCTGGATACGTGGATGGGACATGACGTTTCGAATCAGTGGTGTTATTATATCAGAGCTTCTCCTGCCGTCCTCCAGACTTGTAACATGGCGCAATAGACCACCGAGCTTTTCTTCCTTTTCTACAAGAAAGACAGGAAAACCATTGTTCGCTATATCTAAAGCACAGGTCATTCCTGCAATGCCCCCCCCAATGACAAGGGCTGTCTGTGTAACCGGTACCTTGGAAGTCGATAAGGGAGCAAGCAGGTTGCTCTTCGCCACTCCCATTCGCACAATATCCTTGGCTTTCTGTGTGGCTTTCTCCTTTTCATTCATGTGCACCCAAGAGCAGTGCTCTCTGATATTTGCAAATTCAAAGAGGTAGGGGTTCAAAGCAGCATCTTTCAGGGTATTCTGGAACAACTGCTCATGTGTCCTCGGAGTGCATGAAGCCACCACAAATCTATTCAGATTCTTTTCCTGTATCAGAGTAATTATTTTCTCCTGATTATCCTTGGAACAGGCATAAATTGCCTCTTCAGAATGGACTACATTTGGCAGCGTCTTTGCATATTCAACGACCGCAGGTACATTGACAACGCCGCCTATATTGATGCCGCAGTGACACACCATGACTCCGATCCTTGGCTGTTCTGGAATCGCCTTTTCCTTGGGGTAAATTTTTTCTTTGATTAAAGTCCCCCGCTCTGTAGCAAGAAGGGCAGAAGCCTTCGCAGCCGCTCCACTTCCCTGCGCTACGGTATCAGGAATATCCTTTGGTCCCTGTACCACGCCGCATGCATGAATGCCTGGAGCATTTGTCTCAAGCGGATGATCTATCAATGATGTGACATTACCGAACTCATCTAAATCCAGCCCGAGCATCGAAGCAAGCTTCTTTGTCTCAGGAGAGGGATCAAGCCCGACAGAAAGGACTACTAGATCCAGGGGCATGTTTTTTATCTTGCCTTCATTCAGGTCCTCATACCTGACAAACATCTTTCCCGCGGAATCTACCTGCACTTCCGGCGGTCTTGAAGTGATAAACTTTATACCGAATTCTTTTTTAGCTCTTGAATAGAATTCTTCGAACCCCTTTCCAAAAGCCCTTATGTCGATGTTAAATATTGTAATATCCAGATTTGGATCGTGCTCTCTTGCTATTATTGCCTCTTTGATAGCCTGCATGCAGCACACAGAAGAGCACCGCGACCTGCCGATATGTGGATTCCTTGAGCCTATGCACTGGATGAACCCGATATATTTCGGCGCCTTCCCGTCAGAAGGCCTGAGGACGTGTCCTTGAGTTGGACCGCTCGCGCTCAGTATGCGCTCGAACTGCATGGAAGTTATAACATCTGGATGAGTGGGTTTATACTGTTTAAGCAGTAGAGGATCAAAAGGAGTGAACCCTGTCGCCAGTATTATTGAGCCTACATCGAGCTCGATTTCCCTGTCCTTCTGCTCGTAATTTACAGCCCCTGCCGCACAGACCTTCTTGCATACCCCGCATTTCTCTTTCGTCAGATAGAGGCAGTGTGCTGCATCTATGGTCATTACTCTGGGGACTGCCTGGGGGAAAGCAAGGTATATTGCCTTCCGTTTCGATAATCCTGCATTATACTCATCTGGTACCTTTGATGGACATTTCTCCACACAGATCCCGCAGCCTGTACATTTGTCCTCCTCTACATAGCGGGCTTTTTTCAATAACTTGAGCTTGAAATTGCCCTCTGTGCCACTTACAGATGTGACATCGCTGTAGAGTATGAGATCTATATTGGGGTGCCTGCTCGCCTCCACCAGCTTGGGGGATACGATGCACATGGCGCAGTCCAGCGTGGGGAAGGTTTTGTCCAGTTGCGCCATCCTTCCGCCAATGGTTGTTTTTGAATCGATAAGATAGACCTTGAAACCTCCATCAGCCAGATCCAGCGCTGATTGTATCCCGGCAATACCGGCACCAATAATTGCAACCGCACCTACTTTTCCCATTATTTTCCTCCTGCTCTTACTTCCACAAGCTGTGGCGTCCTGGCTTTGACGCCTGTTACTAATTCAACGATTTTATCAGTGGGTACCATGTTTTTATCCAGACCCAGTTTCTTGGGAGCAATTCCCAGAGCAAGCCCCATTATCTGGGTGAAATAAAGCACCGGCAATCCGAGAGTGACATTATACCGTGATTCTATTTTGCTCTGATATGCATCCAGGTTTGTTGAGCAGAGCGGACATGTCACGGCGACGCAGTTGGCTCCAACATCTCTGGCAGTTTCAAGTATCTTTTTCGTAAGCTGAAACGCCAGCTCTTCATCGCTCACTACCAGCGAGGCGCCGCAGCATTTTACCTTCATTGAAAAGGGCAACACTTCTGCTCCCAGCGCTTTTAAAAGATTATCCAGGGATTGTGGATCCTCCTGGTCATCGAATTTAGCGACCTCAGTGGGCCTGACTATCAGGCAGCCATAGTAAGGGACGACTTTCAATCCCTTCAAAGGTCTTGTAACATTCTTTGCTACGGTTTCCAGACCTACTTCATTCACGATTATATCGAGAAGATGCCTTACCTCTGCATTACCGCCATAAGGAATATCCATCACATCATTAACTCTTTTCTTGAGGTCGTCGTTGTCTTTTAGCATCTTGTTTGCCTTGGCAAGATTATGGAAACATGCGTTGCAAGGAGCGACAAGCTTCAAGTTCTTTCTCTCAGCGAGCGCCAGATTTCTGGCAGGTAATGCTACAGAGAGGAAATAATTGTATGAGAAAGCTCCCAGCGCTCCGCAGCAGTTCCAGTCTTCCAGTTCAACAAGTTCGATGCCGAGTTTCTCGCACACAGCTCTTGTTGACATATCGTATTCTTTGGTCGATGCGTGAAGGGTGCATCCGGGATAATATGAATATTTCATTTTACCCCCGCCTTCTCAAAAATGCGTTTTACCTGCTTTTTCCCTTTTATCTTCTCAGGAAGGATAGGTATCTTGCCCTTCTTGAACATATCAAGCCCCATATCGAACTGTCCCATCAATCCCTCGACACCTTTCGTCTTTAATTTATACATGGCAAAAACCTTGGCTTCAGAAACCCTTCCATTATCCTTTATCGAATCAATGAACATCTTATCAAAAATCGGCTTCGTGGTTTCTATCTTAATATTTCCCTTCAGGGCTTCGCGGACAGCCATATTTTTGAGAGCATACAGTACTTCAGTAATCCTGACATCCTGCGGACAACGTGCAAAGCAGGTATAGCAGGAAACACATTTCCAGAAACTCTCACTCTCGATAAGTTCTTTTGTCATTCCCAGGATTCCCATCCTTATGATCTTTCGCGGGTTAAAGGTGGGGTCAACTTCAGCAACAGGACAGCCGCAGGCGCATCCCGTGCAGTTGAAGCAGTACTCCAGATTTTCACCGCCCAGTTCCCTTGAGAGCTGATATTTGAAATTCGGGTCCAGATTTTTTGCTTTAATCATTTTGCCTCCAACTGGCGTGCTAAATAAACCGTGAGGTCTACTATATCAATATCGTATTTTTTGGCTGCCTCTTTCTCATTCTTCAGGCAATTGAGATGGGCAAGACACTTTGTGCATGTTGTAATCATCGTTTTAGCTCCTGTTGCCTGGGCTTCATCCAGACGCAATACTCGCATTGCTTTGGTCTGTTCGTTGCAGTTCATAAAAGAACTCACCCCGCAGCACATGGCATCTCCCTTATTATGAGCCATCTCTACAAGTTCCGCCCCGCTGGCTTTGAGAGCCTCGCGGGGCGCATCATACTGACCCATATGCCTTCCCAGCCTGCAGGGGTCATGAAATGTGACGGTTGATTTGTGGTTTGCTCCTGTACCTTTCAGGAACTCGCTTATGTGGACTACTTTTGGCTTCAGGTTATAGTCCTTTGCAAAGGTGCGGTAGCATTCGGCGCAACTCAGTATTAAGGTTTCAATTCCGCTATCGTTAATGACTTTAGTATTATATTTGACAAGCCTATCGAAGACATCCTTTTTTCCCTGCCAGAGAACATCATGACCGCAGCATTTCAGGGGAAGTATTTTTGGTTTTATTCCTGCGTGGTTTAATAACTTCATGGATGAAGTGGCAATCTCTCCAAAATTGACCCCCACATCGTGGAGGAATAGATCTAAGAAATCCACACAGCCCGGGAAATATGCATAATTAGAATTCTCGCTCTTCTGCTCCTGGGTCACAACGCTGCTGCCATTCAGTTTGGACATCAGGGCAGCCGTCTCGGAGAACACGCCCTTGTGCGCTATCTCCTCATATTTTTTCCCCTCCCTCTCCTCCTTCACGAAAGATAGGAAGTCTACCTGCTGGGGGCATTCCTGAGGGCATAATCCGCATGTCAGGCATGTCCAGATATCTTTTGTATCGAGCCCGTAGACATTTGAGTTATAAATAGAGCTGCGCGGAGATGTCTTTGAAACTCGGCGCATCGGACATATAGACGTGCATTTTCCACACTGGTAACAGGATTGTACATTGCTCGCTGCCATTCAATTCTCCTTATTTATATTCATGTTATTCGGGATATTAAACATTTCGGTTCGTATTCAGACGAACAAAATGGATAATAATGACACATCGTTTTTGTTTCAAACAGGAATACTTGGCTTTAAACATTTCGATTTTATCGTAGCAGAGTATCATTATTAATAATGCAACTTAATCCTGATATCACGTTCAACAAATGTATGTACCTTTCTCTTTAAATGCCATTCTTGTCTCAAATAAATACAAATTCATGGCACCGTACTAAGATATTCACTGGAGGCATGTAAAACAACAAAGTTATTTAGGAGGTGAAGAATGTTTCAGATGAAAATGATATTCGTTGATCCTGATAAGGCAAAGAAGATAAACAATATCTGGAAGGCTAAAATTGATGCAGAAAAATTTGATAGATCTCTCAAGAAATCCCAGATGATAATCGGCATAAAAGAAGACCTTGAAGGTCCAATTTGTGAACCTTAAATAGCATATAAATTCGAACTTCGGTTTTATTATGCGGAAACAACATTGAGCTGTTATCCCAGAAACCTAAGGAATTACGTCCCATTCTAATAGACACATAACATGATGATTTTACTGGTTTATCACTAATATTCATAATTGTGGCCAGTAGTGGGACTAAATTTATATACCAGTAGCACAGATATTCAACTGGTGAGAATCATGCAGGAATTACTTGTACGTAGAGATGTAAAGACTTCTATTGCTTTTGAGGAGGAGTTTGAATCCCTCAAGGGAAATACTGGAGAGAAGGAACTTAAAGAGAGGCTGCTTGAGGCGCTGGTGGCAAAAAAGTTATATTCCCAGGAGTTACAGAATCTCCAAATGGAAAATGCCCAGTTGAAAAGTATGCCGTTGTCCATTGCCAGTGTGGTCGAGAAGCTGGATGAGAACACAGTATTGTTGAGACAGCATGGAAGTGAAAAGGAAATCCTGACCCGTGTTGGAGATAATGTATATGCAGCACTGGAACTCAACACCAGGGTCGCAGTGAATAACGCGCTCAACGTGGTGAAGGTCTTATCAAAACCCATCGATACACGGGCAGTGGCAATGGAGTTAATAGAAGCGCCAGAAACAGATTACAATAGCATAGGTGGCTTGGATTCCCAGATGCAGGAAGTAAGGGAGGCAATAGAGCTGCCACTTGCTGAACCTGAATTATTTAGACGTATAGGGATTAAACCTCCGGGAGGAATACTGTTATATGGTCCCCCTGGAACCGGAAAAACCATGCTTGCCAGAGCAGTGGCACACAGTACCAAAGCGACCTTCATTAAACTGTCAGGACCTGAATTAGTCCATAAATATCTTGGTGAGGGAGCGCGACTTGTCAGGGAAATATTCCAGATGGCGCGGGACAAAGCGCCCAGCATCCTCTTCATCGACGAGATCGATGCAGTGGGCGGCACGCGCACAGGCAGCACAGACGGAACTGAAGAAGTCAACCGCACAATGATGCAGCTCCTTGCAGAATTGGATGGCTTTGAAGATAGAGGTGATGTGAAGATAATTGCAGCTACCAACAGGATAGACCTGATTGACCAGGCTCTTCTCCGTCCGGGCAGATTTGATAAGAAAATTGAGATTCCCCAGCCTGAAAAAGAGGGCAGAAGGTCAATCTTCGCCATACATACACGTAACATGCCCCTTGATCAGGATGTTGATATCGATGAACTTGCCGCGCTCACAGAAGGCGTCTCAGGTGCGGATATCAATGCTATTGTAACCGAGGCAGGGATGTTCGCCATTCGCAGAAGAGGCGAATATGTTGCCAGGTCAGACTTCCAGAAGGCACTGGATAAATTGTCCCGGAAGAAGGCTGACAAAGAATCTGGCATGTTTGTATAGGTGGCAGGCGGGTGGTTAGATTCTCACCAATCAATTTTATCTCATCCGCCAGCCTACTCTTTCACAATCCTAACTTTTTGGTTTAATTGTGCTGGTCGCTCTCGCCGCTTTTTTCGCTGCCATGGTATCTATCACATCATACACAGGTGACTCGAATTTCGGTTCGATAATGTATCCATCGCTGAGTGCACGCATATAAACTTCTCGTCCCAGTTCTGTGCGCACGATCACCGTAGACCAGCCCTCAGGTGAGCCCACACTTCCAACCGATATGTCAGCATATTTTGAAGTGAAGTCCGTACATGCGGCACAGCTTCCCCTGACGAATTTCTTTAATTCCTTATGCGGTACAATCATCTGCCGCCCATCCTTGAGTGTTACTATCAGTCCTTCTTTTTTGATGTTGAGTTTCTTGATTTCTCTCTTATCCACTCCGAGATGGTCAATCAGCTCGGGGTTGAACTGTTCCATGCAGAAAAGCCCTATCGTCAGTTTGATCTTGTCTGATGGCGACAGTACGACCCCCTCGCTCCCGGGCACCTGCATTTTCCGGGCTGCAAGGATCTGACACGGCGTACCCACAAACCCGAGTTTAATCCAGTCCTTTGGTATATGCTGTACAGCCTTTATGATAGCATCGTGGGGTGAAAGGACGCTGAATGATGCAGAAGGGCTGTATTTTGATCCCGCTGTACTCAGTAGATCCTGGTATGAGGTTACAATCCTGGGAGCTGTTTCCAGTCCTCCATCCCTATCACAACGGTGCTGTTTATTATGCCGCGATCCATGGCATACCAGAGTAAACTGGTGACAATACCTCCGTCCTGGCACATGTTCAATATTCCCTGATCTGAACTTTTTGCTATGCGCGCCCAGACATTATTTGAAACGCCCCATTTCTTCTCCACCTCTGGCAAAAGGAGGTTGGTCTTGGGGCACGCCATCATGCATACTCCGCAGTCAAGACAGAGTTTACCAAGCTCCTGTTCGGTCACATCCCTTTCAATTTGCATCGGCTCCCCTCCTGACATCCCTATGCAGTTTGCGGTACATACCGCAGCGCAGCTTCCGCACCCATTGCAGATGCCCTGAGATATTACTTCGTCTTTAAGTCTGTCAAAGCCTGTGGGCTCGTATGTGGCTACCCGGAGCGCAGCCTCCATGGCATCGTTGTCGTTCTTTGATGCTTCTTTAAACTGGGCGATATATTCTCTGACCGCCCGGTCTATATCCAGATTCTGTTTAGCAAAGGCGCGGATCGCATCTTCCAGGGATGGGGCATTCGCCGTTCTTCCATATTTGTTGTATCTGATATCACTGGCAGAGCACCAGATCTTAAAACGCTCACGAAGCTCAATCTTGACCTGTTCGAAACGGTCATAATCCTCTGAATATGTTCTTACATAACGGGTATCCTTTTCTCTCATATTATATTCCTCCATTCAGTTGCCGTGTTCCCCGTGTTTTTAGGCGGGTTAATGCATGTACATAAAAATTTATGTACTTACATGTTTTATTTTATAGTGCCACCAGTATATATTTGCTTGAGACTGAAGTAATACTTAAAAAGAAATGTACTTACATTTATAAGCATGTTATATAAGTTATAGAGAAAGTATTTAACGGAGTCTGTAGTTTATGAAAAAGCATGCTAAATAGAAAGCACATCGCCATGGAAGATGAGTTCCTAAAAAAGTTGGAACCACTAATTGTAAAGAACGAAGGAAACCTCAGCGCAGCCATGCGCGACGCTATTGAACTCGCAGATATAGCGCTGAAGACCTATGGCAGTAAAGATAAAGCAGCCTCAGCAATAATTAAAGGGAATGGCGGCGGGACAAGGGATCAATGCCTCACTCTCGGTCAGTGCATTGTTGTACCCAGCCAGACATTTCACTGGTTACTGGAGCAGTCCAGGGGGCTTTTAATAGATCAGGATACCTTAATCGATATTATAGACCCGTTCAAAATCACGTCCCTGCCGCAGCTCCAGGATTCTCTGAATGATAAGCTAAGTGGATTCGGCTGGCAGACCGAGGTACAAATAGAACACGACGACTCGCCATATCCTGACAAAGCCAGTGTCCTGATAAAAGGAAACTACCGAAACAGGCTGGAGTTAGTAGCCGGGATTATTGGATTGTATTTAGCCAACTACAAGGACATGGGCATAGTCTCGATTCGCAGGCGCATGGGATGCATAAAGATGCATCTCCAGAGGAAGAAAAACCCGGAAGAAGCGTATGCCGACCTGCTGGTTCAGTTTGGCGATTTACAGGACATCCATAAGGAATTGAATGCAAGGCAGGAATTCTGGAAAAATCTCATAAAAGAACACAGTGCCACAAACTACAACCTCGTTACTCTTCATCGCAACTTTTATGAGGACCTTTTAGTTGGCAGGATTCCCAAGGCAATAATGACAATCGAAGCGGTCAGCAGAAGACCCGTTGAAGAAATGCCGCTTCAAGAACTTCTGCGTAATTTGAAACAGGTCTCCGAAACCTCACGCATAATCAATAGAATTGATTTTGAGGAGGAGATAATAAAAATCCATCACGGTTACAGAAACATGAGAGCTGCTGA
>JAJRAP010000299.1 GCA_028679855.1 Candidatus Methanoperedens sp. | reverse complement strand
TAACGAGGAGGACAATCTCACTATCTTAAGAAACATAATTATTGCCGCCACAGACACCATTATTTCATACGCATAATACCCTGCTTTTTCCTTAATTCTTACAGACCGCTCGTCTTCCATAAAGTAATCTTTTGGTTTTGAAGCTAAACGTAAACCTATTATAAATCCCATCAGTCCACTAGAAATTGAAATAACCCCAATAATCGTAATCTGGGGAATGAACCATATTATAAATGTTCCAGCCAAAATTGCAGCCAAACAGAATCCAAGAAGTTTTGAAATATCCCTGTCTTTTCTGAATTTCAAGCCACGTCACCTTTCCTTCTGAAGAACCACTGAAAAACTCCCGCAGCCACGGTCGCCACAGCCAATGTTAATGAAAGAGCTTGGTAAGCAGACATCTTAACCAGATTATAAATATCTAACCATAGCAATAAACTCACAAATATAAATGTAACCAGCCATGAATAAGCCAGTGCAAAAGCCCCAAGCTTTGTGGTTCTTTCATCCCTCTCAGGTCCCTCTCCGAATTTTAGATGCCGAAGCGCGCTTCCTATAATGAGAATCAAACCGAACAATGTAAATAAACTTGCAATTAAACTGAAAACGCCTTTCCAGATAATCTCTATCGCTATACCCAGAAGCAGCAGCACAAGACCAAACGCCACACGATGTTTATATTCTATCTTCACTTCTTAACCTCCAATGTAATTTATTTATAACATTATGTTATGTATATATAACATTTATCTATTTAAAACTTTCTTTTTTGTTAGAAATATACCACTTAAAAGTTCTTGGGTGCCTATTTGCAAGGTATGTGCAGAAATGTATGCCCCCACACCGCAAATCCACACTCAAATTTTTATTTATTGCATCCAGTTTCACAGTTGCATCTCTCTGCAGTTTTATCCGTGCCCCGCTTTATCACCAGGGTTGTTATTCTGGTTCAATATATTCTCATGGATGCACGAGAACGCCTATCGTTTTCAGTCACTATACCCGTACTTGGGGGGATAGGAATTAAAATTTTTTCCTGAAAATAACCCAGTAATAAGCGTCATTCCACATTACATCGATTGTACAGTTGTGGCTTGAACCTGGGTCGTCGCTGTAAACGAATGTATTCTTCCCGGCATCCGCTTCAGGCACTGTGCCGCTTATGTTGCCCGACCTGCGGCCATTTACTGATACTGCGCCATCCTTCGATACGACCATGACATCGCCCGGATCAAGCGTTCCGTTCCATTCCATCCTGTCTGCTCCACTGCTTATCGCTGGATTTATGATAGCGCCGATAGCGGTCAGCGTCCATTCGGGCGTTGTCGGCGCACTGCCTTCTGTCGTTAGCTGAATGTTCGCTGGTGACGATGTTACTGCCGCTGTGGCTGAATCCCGTACTATACTGTATTCTCTTGTGTCCGCCGCCAGCATTGTTATTATCATCTTGCTGTCTTCTGGCTTTTTCACATCCAGTTTTTTTTTGAAGCCCAGTGATAAAAGCGTTATCTTCCTTTCCGGATGAAGCTTCAGGACTTTCACTGTGTTATCGAGCAGCACCTTTCTCAGGTTCAGTTATGATCCTGATTATTTCCGCATGAAGAAAAAATCCACAAACTTTAATTAACAGCAGAAGCATTAATCAGAAAACAGGAAGACTCTATGGTACTTGACAAACTAGGTGGTTCGCTTCAGGACGCACTCAAGAAGCTCGTAGGAGCGGGCAGGGTAGATGAGCGGATAGTAGATGAAGTAGTTAAAGACATCCAGCGCGCACTCCTGCAGGCAGATGTGAACGTCAGACTGGTGATGACCTTATCCCAGAAGATAAAACAGCGCTCACTAAAGGAAGAGCCACCTTCGGGCATGAACCCCAGGGAACATGTTATTCGTATCGTTTACCAGGAACTAATAAACATCCTTGGAAAATCTGCGAACGTGAATCTCACCTCCCAGACTATCATGATGGTTGGTCTCCAGGGTGGCGGTAAGACCACCACGACAGCAAAACTGGCGCGGTATTTCCAGCGAAAGGGGCTCAAAGCCGCAGTCATCTGCGCAGATACGTTCAGGCACGGAGCATACGAACAGCTTAAGACTCACTGCGACAGGATGGGGATTTTCTTCTATGGTGAAAAGGACGTAAAAGACGCCTCCGCCATCGTGCAACGCGGGCTCAAAGCCATAGAGAAATATGATGTGAAGATAATAGATACTGCGGGCCGGCATGCTCTTGAGAAAGACCTCATCAAAGAGATGGAGGACATACACAAAATTGCTCATCCACAGCAAAAGCTGCTCGTACTTGACGCTGCGATGGGTCAGCTTGCCAGTGAGCAGGCAAAGGCTTTTAACGCCTCGATCGGGATAACAGGTGTTGTAATTACCAAACTTGACGGGACAGCAAAAGGCGGGGGTGCACTTTCCGCCGTTTCGGATACAGACACAGCGATCGCTTTTATTGGAACTGGTGAAACCGCTGACGACCTTGAAAAATTCGAAGCAGACAGGTTCATATCCCGACTGCTTGGTATGGGCGATATCAAATCTCTACTTGAGAAAGCAGAAGAAACGCTCAAAGGAGAGGAGCTTGATGTGGAGGCGATACTAAGCGGCAAGTTCACTCTCAAGGATATGTACAAGCAGATGGAAGCCATGAACAAGATGGGGCCCCTGAAGCAGGTAATGCAGATGCTGCCGATGGGTAAACTCGGGATGAACGTCTCTGATGATATGTACAGTGTAACTCAGGAAAAGCTGAAAAAGTACAAATTCATCATGGATTCCATGAACGAGAGAGAACTGGATGACCCGAAACACATTAACAGCTCAAGGATCACGCGGATAGCACGCGGTTCAGGCACGAAATATGATGAGGTCCGCGAGCTTCTGAAATACCATAAAATGATGCAAAAAACTATTAAAGGAATGAAGGGGGGGAAATTTAATATACAAAAAATGATGAAAAAATTTGGAATGTAAGTTATTGCACTCAAAAAAACTTATATAGTTAAAAAGCTATTAAATTAGATAATTATAGCTCTTAAGGAGGATATTAAAAATGGTCACAGACTTAAAAGAATTTGCAAAGACAGCAAAACCATCTGTCGCTGTAGTCGGGCTTGGTGGTGCTGGTTGTAATATTACGACATGGATCGCAGAAAAAGGTATGACAGGCGGAAGGATTATTGCTGCTAACACTGATGTAAATCATCTTTACGTTCAGAAAGCAGATAAGTTGATCCTGCTCGGAGAAAAATTATGTCATGGGCATGGATGCGGCGGCTACCCGGAAATAGGAGCGCAGGCAACCCGTGAGAACATAAATGAACTGAAGGCCGAGCTTGAAGGAGCGAACCTTGTATTCCTGGTAGCAGGGCTGGGCGGAGGAACTGGTACTGGCGCCATGCCGGTTGTAGCTGAGATCACGCGAGAAATGGGTGCACTTACAATAGGATGCGTAACCATTCCATTCACGATCGAAATGTCAAGAAGGGAGAAGTCAAGAGAGGCAATAAACCTGCTAGCCCAGACATGCGACTCAGTTGTTATAATCGATAACTCAAAATTAAGAGAGGTCGCAGGCAACCTTCCATTAAAGGAAGCTCTTAACGTGGCAAATGCGCTTGTTGGAGCATTTGTCAAGAACCTCACAGACACAATAACACAGCCAAGCCTTGTCAACCTTGACTATGCAGACCTTCGCGCTGTTATGGAACGCGGCGGCGTTTCGTCCATAGGTATAGGCGAAGGGGACGGCAAGGACAGAGTAGGAAAAGCAGTTGCACAAGCTATCAGCACCCCACTGCTTGATGTCAGGGACATATCAACAAGCTACGGCGTACTAATCCACATCGTTGGTGGCGAAGACCTGACGCTGGAGGAAGTCGCGGTCGCAGGCGAATTGATCATGGACAAGGTCCCCAACACAAAGAGGATAATCTGGGGTGCTAAAGTGGATAATAACATGACCGGCATGGTACGTGTAATGGCGGTACTGACAGGTGTGGAGAGTCCGTTCCTGTCAGGTGAAGAAATGAAGAAGATAGCTGAGCCGCGTGCTGAAACACGTGTTGAAGAGCCAAAACCAAAACCTGAGCCTGAAGTAAGACCAAAGGTTGAGCCGCCAAAACCCATGGTTGAACCTGCAAAGCCAAAACCTGTCACAAAGGTAGAACCGCCAAAAGAAGAGGAAAAGGGCAGCAGCATGTATATCTGGATCATCTTAATAATCCTGATAATACTTGGACTGCTCTGGTATCTCTCAAGGTAATTTAAAAGTCAAAAGTTCCGGTATTTCCGGAACTTTTTTTTGAATTCTTTCGCAAAATTTGATACTTCAGATAAAACTTGTGGCGTTACCATGATTTTTCTTTTATGCCTCAATTTCAATCATTCTTTCCAATCATGACTTCTGTTGCTTTTACTACAGCCGTTACCTTATCATTCTTTTTAATGTCAAGGACGTCAGCAGCTTCTTTTGTTATAACCGCAGTTATCGTTGCAGGTTCTATCTGGATTTTGATCTTTGCCACAATGTCTCCTTTCTCGATGTCCAGTACTTTACCTTTCATCTGATTTCTTGCAGATATTTTCAATCCGATTACCTCCCAGAAAGTATTATCATACACGGTTTGAGTAAGTATATTTTGATATGTACTATATTCTTCTATTAAGCTTATTGCTTTTTCGGTCAGGAATGTGCCCTGATCTTTTCCACCCCGTCTTTTGATAATTACAGGTTCCCCCGCACCCTCTTCGATTTCTTTTAGCAGGAGCCATGCATGCTTATATGAGATTTTCACTTTTTTGCATGCCTTGTTCAGGGAGCCCTCTTCTTTAATAGCTTTAAGGAGAGATGTCTTTCCTTCCCCCATTATGGGTTCATCTTTGCTGTTTACAAGCCATAATTTTGTTTTTACCTGTGTTCGTTCCATTG
>JAJRAP010000298.1 GCA_028679855.1 Candidatus Methanoperedens sp. | reverse complement strand
ATAACCTGTTATAGCTCCGTAATGCTCCTTATTGATAGAGGGAAGGCTCACGTTCACCCTGTCAAGACCGCTATCCGCAAGTGATGCCGCGCGATGTGAAAGCAGCACTCCGTTCGTGGTGGCTGATATGTTTTTTAAGGCTGGAAGCACGGCCAGTATCTCCTCAAAATCCTCCCTCATGAGCGGCTCACCTCCTGAGAACTTCACTTTATCTACCCCGAACTCAGATGCAGCCGTGACTATTCTTGCGACGGTCTCAGGAGTCATTTCCTGTGCAGGCGCCTGGTTTTCCCCCTCCTGATGGCAGTAAATGCATTTCAAATTGCACTTTTTCGTTATCGAGATACGCAGACTTTTTATGACCCGATTGTAATTGTCCGTAAGCGTGTTATTCATGAAAGTTTTTTCCCTGTATATTGATATCACGTTCCAATATTAACTTTTTCTCAGACTGACACGCGGAATAATCCAGTTTCCAATTTCTGTATGTTGAATTTCACGCCCAGGAATTGTTCTGTGACCCAAATGTTGGTCCTGGTGTGAAGGGAGATCTTCCTTGTTATGAAAGAACCACCTCCGGCTAATGCCATATATGGAATTAACTGGTCAGCCAGATAGACGTCAACTCCTGCTCTTGATTTTAATTCAACAAGTAATGCCTCTGCCGCTAAACTCCCAACTTTTTCGGCTGGCAGCCCGGGTTTTCCAAGTGCACTCCCTCCAACACATCCGCACCAAAGCGTCAGCCCGCTTCCAGTTGACAGGTTAGCCCCTGTTATGACTGTGATCCGGGTATCATATCCCTCCTGCTTGAGAATCTCCCGGGCAGACGACGCCTGTCTTTGGGCAACGTGGACAGGAAGATTTGAGGAGTGGGAGATCCCCGGGACAAAATCGCATGCATTATTTTCAAACACAGTTCTTTTTAATTTCGCCGGAGTTATTGCAGCTTCGACGCGGCCTCCACCTCTTGGGTAGTATCCCCTGCTTACAAGGCGGATGATGCAGTCATATCCCATTCGTGAAAACGCGCCAAGTGTGACAAAGCGCATGTAATCGATCGTAGGTGACCATGAAACATCAGTTCCACCTGAGATCTTAAATTTAACATTTTCAGGAGAATGAAGCGCTATGGGCATCAGGCACTGCAGGAGAAGCGTTATACTCCCTGCTGTGCCGATATCGATATCATATATACCCCCTTTTATTTTCCCGGGTGCGAAGGTAAGGGCAGTGGAATGAAGCGCACAACCGCTAACTTTCCCATCGCAAAGGGCAGCGGCGCTCTCCACGGCTTTTACATGCTGCGCCGAAAGTCCTGGTTTTGGCCTCATCTTCCGGATATTATTTATTTCAACAGATTCTCCTGTTACGGCAGAAAGCGCCACGGCAGTCCTTAATATCTGCCCCCCGCCTTCACCATAAGATCCGTCAAGCTTCATAAATGATCATATAGTCGGGATGTATTTTAAATACATGTTACCTAATATAAGGGTTAAAGGAGGCTTTGCCATAGAGGAAAAATCATCTGAACTGAAACCCATAAAAGCAGCTTATGCTGTCCTGGGTAGCGGCGGCATTGGCCTTGCTCTTGCCAATGAACTCGAAACAAGAGATAAAAATATCATTCTTATAGATAAGGATGCAGCAAAGGTAGATACATTAAAAGAGCAAAACCTCAATGCGCTGCAGGGCGATATAGGTGAAACCGATATTTTTGGTAAATTCGACCTTAAATACCTCAAAGCTGTTTTTATCATGAGCTCTGATATCAAAGCGAATAAAAGTGCTATTAATTATATAAAGAAAACAACGCCAGATGTTCAGGTTGTTACAAGAGCAAATGATAACCAGCAGAAAGAAGAGCTGGAAGCAGAAGGAGCTGATCTTGTAGTCCTCCCGTCAAAACTCCCGCATAAGTCCATTGCCCTGGCAATAGTCCATTATATAGAGAAAAACACATCGATAAAAATGGCAAGAGACCTGAAAAAATTGATCGCCTCTGTAGGGGACGGGAAGTTCGCTATCGTGGTCCACAACAATCCTGACCCGGACGCGATCTCAAGCGCAATGGGTTTGAAAGAGATTGCAAGCAGCGTGGGGGTGAAGGCAGAGATCCATTACAAAGGAAGTATAGGTCATCACGAGAATAAGGCGTTCGTCAATCTGCTGGATATCGAATTAGATCAGTCAACAGATCTTAATGTCTCGGATTATAAGAAAATAGCCATGATCGAATGCTCAACCCCGGGTACGAACAATATGCTTCCCCATGACACGCAGGTCAGCATAGTAATAGACCACCATCAGGCAGAAATCGAAGAGATAAGGGCTGAGTATGTTGATATAAGACCAAACATCGGCGCAACAGCAACCATTATGACAAAGTACCTTCAGGACCTTGATATACCGATCAATACAGAACTTGCCACAGCTCTTTTATACGGGATAAAAGTGGATACTGATGATTTCCGCAGGAACACAGACCCTGCGGACCTGATAGCAGCGGCATATCTTTCTCCTCTTGCGAAACACGACATTCTGAGCAGGATAGAGACGCCCACCAGGTCTATAGAGGAAATTGAGATACTGGGGTATGCCATCAAGAACAGGGAAATAAAGGGCAGCTACCTGCTCTCAAATGTAGGGTCCATACACAACAGGGATGCTCTGGCGCAGGCGGCAGATTATCTGCTCTCTCTGGAAGGGATCACAACGACCATCGTTTTCGGGCTGGGAGAGGATCATATATACATCTCTGGAAGAAGCCGGGATGTGCGTATCAACATTGGGAAGGTGATGCAGGATGCTTTCGGCGCGGAAAAGGGTGGGGGTCATGCAATGCTTGCAGGTGCACAGATACCGCTCGGGGTGCTTGGCGGAACAAAGGACAAGCAGACACTCATGAAACTTGCAGAAGAGGTTGTTGTGAAAAGGCTGCTTTCTGTCATAGGCATACAGAAAGAGCCTGAGTAAGACTCTGGATTTTCCAGAATAATTATGTATTACCTTTACAATTAGTACCCAACATGCAGGACGAGTATCAACTTGATTATTTCAAAGAGAATGGCTTCGTGCGAAAAACGTGCCCGAAGTGCAAAACGAACTTCTGGACAAGAGATACAGATACAGAGTTCTGCGGAGACCCGCCGTGCGTTTCATATTCATTTATCGGCGCGCCCGTTTTCAAAAAAGAATATGACATATCAACCATGCGCGAGGCATATCTATCATTTTTCGAAAAAAACGGGCACACACGGGTTGATCGCTATCCAGTTATCGCGCGCTGGCGGGATGACATATACCTCACAATAGCATCGATCGCGGATTTCCAGCCTTTCGTGACATCAGGGCTTGTCCCTCCACCAGCGAACCCCCTCACCATCTCGCAGCCATGCATACGGCTTGACGATCTTGACGCCGTAGGAAGAAGCGGACGGCATCTTACCACATTCGAGATGATGGCTCACCATTGTTTCAACTCACGCGGGAATGAGATATACTGGAAGGACAGGACTGTCGAACTGTGCGATAACCTGCTGTCTTCGCTTGGTCTTGACCTGAATGCCGTAACCTATAAGGAGGCACCATGGGCAGGCGGCGGCAACGCGGGCCCCAGCGTGGAGGTGCTTGTCGGGGGGCTTGAACTTGCAACTCTTGTGTTCATGGACTTAAAGCAGGTTAAAGGCGGCTCGATTGATATCAAGGGTGAGACCTACGAGAAGATGGACAATTACATAGTGGATACAGGCTACGGGCTTGAGAGGTTCGTGTGGGCGTCAAGGGGCTCACCAACGATATATGATGCGGTGTTCCCGAAGATAGTAAATGAACTCATGGACCTGGCAGGCATCGAGCACTCGATCGAGAATCCTGAATATGCGAAGATATTCTCGCAGAACGCTCGCTTTGCGGGTGTGATGGATATCAGCGGGCAGGCAAATCTGCTCCAGTTGAGAAAAAAGGTCGCGGATACCATTGGCACAACTGTTGAGAAACTCCAGAAGCTCATGGTGCCTGTGGAGAGCGTATATGCCATCACGGACCATTCAAGATGCCTTGCGTTCATGCTGGGTGACGGGATAATCCCGTCCAACGTGAAGGCGGGTTATCTCGCAAGGCTTGTGCTTCGCCGGACACTTCGACTGATGAAAGAATTGGACATAAGGGAGCCTCTTATCGAGATAATCGAGATGCAGATAAAGAACTTCCCCGAATATCCTGAATTCAGGGAGCGCCTTGATACGATAAGGGAGATAGTGGTACTTGAGGATGAAAAGTACGCTGATACTATCGAGCGCGGGACAAAACTTGTGAAAAAGACGGCGCTTCATTTCAAGGATAAAAAGGAAAAAATGCCACTTGGTGAATTGATCCAGCTTTATGATACTCATGGCATCCCGCCTGAGATTACGCGCGAGGTCGCAAAGGAAGCAGGCGTTGATGTTGAACTACCTGACACGTTCTATTCACTTGTGGCAAAAAAGCACAGCAAGGCAGAGGAGGAAGAAGCAGAAGAGATGCCTCTTGAGCTTCCGCCTACGAGAAAGCTGTATTATGAGCAAACAGAGCAGAGTGAGTTCGAGGCAAAGGTGCTTGAGGTTATCGAGAATAAAATTATCCTTGACCGCACGTTATTTTATCCTGAAGGTGGAGGTCAGCCATGTGACCATGGCACGTTGTCTATGGAAGATTACATCGCGAATGTAGCGGATGTTCAAAACATGAACGGGGTTATTGTGCATGAGACTGATTCGGACTTCGGGTTTAAGAAAGGAGATACTGTAAAAGGAAAAATTGATTGGGAACGCCGCCTTGCTCACATGCGTCACCACACAGCTACTCATATCGTGAACGAGTCCGCAAAAGCAGTGCTTGGAAAACACATCTGGCAGACAGGCGCACAGAAGTCCACCGACAGGGCGAGGCTTGACCTGACGCATTATAAGCGGATAACCGATGACGAGTTCAGGGAGATTGAACTGCTGGCGAACAGGGCAGTGATGAAGAACCAGCCGGTGCATATCGACTGGATGGACAGGGTTGAAGCTGAAAAGAAATACGGGTTCGTACTTTACCAGGGCGGTGTGCCGCCGGGAAGAGAGATACGCATCCTGCGAGTTGGAAGCGACGTGGAAGCATGCGGAGGGACGCATGTCTCGAATACAGGGCTTATCGGTCCGATCAAGCTGATAAAAACAGAGAGGATCCAGGACGGTGTTGAGCGCATCGAATTCTCGGCTGGCGAGGCTGCTGTGAAAAGGATGCAGGAGAGGGATGAACTGCTGAATAAGTCTTCGGATGCGCTTCGCGTTTCGCCCGAGCATCTGCCAGACACGGTGAACCGCTTCTTTAATGAATGGAAAGAATTCAAGAAAGAGAACGAGCGGCTGAAGGCTGAACTTGCGGAAGTCAGGGTAAAGGCGATGATGGGCGATGCCGTTGATATAAATGGCTTGAAAGTGCTGTCGGAGAAACTCCCACATGCAGATGTGGAGGAGCTTATCAAGGTTGCCACAGAGTTCAGCAAGAACGATGATGTAGTTGCAATTCTTGCAAGCGAATCTGGCGGCGTGAAAATAGTGGTCGCAGCAGGAGTGCGCGCCCAGAAGATGGGCGTGAATGCCGGGGCGATAGTACGCGAGATGTCAAAGCTCGTTGGAGGCGGCGGGGGAGGGAAGCCGGGGATAGCGCAGGGCGGGGGGACGGATGTTACGATGATTGATGAGGCGCTGGAGAAGAGCGCGGAAATGGTGAGGAGAGTATTAAAATAGCAAATCAAGACCTTAAAAATTTAAACAACTATTTAAACGTCAGTGAGCAAATGCTAATTGATAGTGAGTAAAAAATTGAGGCCATAAAATGATAGAAATAGTAAAGTTTAGAGTTAAAAATTATAGGTCTATTATTGACTCTGGGGATTGTTATCTTGCTAATAAAATAACAGTTTTGGCAGGAAAAAATGAATCTGGAAAAAGTTCCATTTTAGAGGCTATAGAGGATTTTGATAAGGAAAAAGAGATAAGGAAAAGTGCTATCCCTATACACGATGAAAGTCACAAACCTGAAATCATAATTACATTTCATGTTGAAAAAAATATTGTTAATGAAATATTGAAAAAAATAGGGTACGACAAAAATTTTGACAGCGATATAACGCTAACTATTAAAAAAGAGTTCCCGAAGAAATATAGTCTGGATGAGGATTCTTTAAGTGTTTTCAGCATAGATAAAAAGATTATTTTGGAACTATTCCCGAAAATTGAAAATGCAATCAAAGAACTAGCTT
>JAJRAP010000297.1 GCA_028679855.1 Candidatus Methanoperedens sp. | reverse complement strand
TCCTGTAGCTACAGCCTTCTTTTCCTCTATTATTCCGCCTAAGGCGTCAAGTGAATATACTCCGGGTCCGTTCTTATCCACCCCTCCAACAAGAAGCTGAACAAAATACGGGTAGTACCTGTTGCCGCTCAATATGTTGGCAAGCAGGCTTACAATACCCTTAACTGTCATTGATTCTTCCCTTCGCATTTTGTAAAGCCTTGATTCAACCTGCATCCATTTCACAAGTCTCTGGGCATCTCCAACAGAGCCTGCGGTTGTCATCGCTATAAGATCGTCTATCTGATAGACTTTCTTTGCGTCTTTACTTGCAATGAAGTGCCCCATTGTCGCTCTTCTCTCGGTTGCCAGGACTACTCCCGTATCGCAGACTAAACCGATCGTGGTAGTTCCTTTATATTCCATATTGTCCATTTCAAATACCTCTCAAATACCTCATCACTAAAAATGAGAAAATAGTACGTCTTAATTTGTGTATGGGTATTTAAAGTTTTCTTGAGTTAACTTTTTCAACATATTGGAAAATATAGATACATGCGTTTTGACCTGCATATCCATTCCAATTACTCAACAGATAGTAATCTTTCAGTGGATGATATCCTGAAGCAGGCTGTCAGAAAAGGACTTGACGGCATCGCTATATGCGACCACAACACGGTCGAGGGAAGTATTCGCGCGATACAGCGCGTAAGGGAACTGAACCTTTCACTGATCGTTATCCCTGGAATGGAGATATCAACATCAGACGGGCATCTCATCGTGCTCGGGATAAGAGAGGATATCCAGCATGGTCTTACGGTATCAGAAACGATCATGATAGCCCGACAAAAAGGCGCAGTGGTTATAGCCCCGCATCCATTCAAGAAAAACAGCATCGGGTATGCAGCAAAGGACGCTGATGCCATAGAGACCTTTAATTCAAGATGCCTGTTCGGCGAGAATGAAAAGGCAAAAGAGATGTGTTTATCGCTCATGAAGCCTGAAGTTGGAGGCAGCGACTCGCACCTGCTTGCCGCAATTGGGCTTGGTTTCACAGAGATAGACGGCCATCGAAGTGAAAGCTCGGTGCTTGAATCCATCCGAACGGGAAAAACAAGGTCAGGTGGGCAGATCATTCCCCCCAATATTATGATGGTCCATGCTGTACGGGGGTTGGCACGTAGAATGCGAAGACGGGCCAGAGAACTCCACAGTAAGATTTTTCATATTGAGGCATAAGATTAGGTATCCATGACTGATTACGACGTTATTGTTATTGGTGGAGGCATAAGCGGTCTCCTGTCTGCGCTTACTCTATCAAAGTATGGGAAAAACGTCCTCGTTCTTGAAAAGAACAGCTCAGTAGGAGGCAACTGCAACAGCTACACAGTTGATGGCTTCCAGGTGGATACTGGTCCTCATGCAATAACGCATCTGAGAGAAGGGCCGCTTCGGCGTTTGATTGACGAATATTTCACTTATGTTCCTGTTTTCCTGGACTATGGGACGTACTATGTCAGGACAGAGAAAGGTCTTACAAAAATACCTTCCAACATCCAGGATTTTGTTACCTTTGATGTGCTTCCCAGAAAAGACAGGCTGCTTCTTTCCCAGGCGCTCACAAAGGCACTCACCTTGAACGCTTTCGGCATGCTTGACGGCAGCCAGTCAATATATGATTTCCTGCCAAAAGGGCTTTCAAAAGACACTCTTGATTTTGTGGATGCGATCGCTCCTTTCCTGTCAGGGAGATCGATGAAAGAAACTTCGGTCAACCGGGTTCTTTATGGAAGCAGTTTTGTGAGGGACAGCGTTTCAGAGGACATATTCAAAGATGAAGCCGTGCCAAATGGGAATTCATATGCGTCCACTCTCACAGGTATGCTGTCGAAATATCAGCTTACTGCGCGTCTCTCAACACTGGGAAGACTTGCCACCAACAGGGTTGCATACGCCCAGGCATACCCGCGCGGGGGGCTTAAATCCCTTCTGAATTCAGTCCTGTATTCTATGCCTTCAAATGTAAGTATTAAGACGGGGGCACATGTGTGTGAGATACTCACACTTGACGGGAGAACAACCGGAGTTGCAACAGATACTGATACTTACACCGCTGATGCAGTTGTGTACTCGGGTTTTGTAAAAACCCTCCCCTCTCTTGTACCGCTGCCCTCAGATTTTAAAGAGAACATATCCCGCATAGAGCAGACATTGAGCCTCACGATATGGCTTGGCTTGAGCGAGAAAATGAAGGAATTTGATTATATGGGGTCTGAGGTATGGTTCAAAAACGGTGCGTACTGGGCGATGCCGATCAGTAATTATGATCCGACTATTGCTCCAAAAGGCAAGCAGTTAGTCGGGTTCACGTTCATTATTGATGATAAGAAGAACATTGAAAGCGAAAAGAAGCGCGCGCTTGAAATAATAATGAGGGCTATTCCAGGGATCGATAAGAAAATCGAGATGATGCATTACCAGATAATCATTCCTGAGAAAGCCGCTGTCACCATAAACGGATTTATTGCCGGACAGCGTTCACCGATCGCGAACCTTTATCTGGCAGGGACAGATACAGATAACCGGAGCATGGGAGTTACAAGGGCGGCGTACTCGGTGCTCGAACTGCTCAGGGTCATGAAAGAGGATAAAAAGCTCTGATATGAAAAAGATAATCGGTGCCTCGTCCTTTGCCTCGTCGTTGCCTGAACTGGAAAAAGAGGTAAAAAGCGTTGAACTTTATATTCCGAAGCTGCGGTTGTACGATAAAGGCAATTTGATAAAAGAGCAGGTGGATGAACTGCACGACCTTCTTTCCACAGGCAGTGTGCTTACCACCATGCACGCGCCTTACTATGGGGATTCGCCGAACTACCCGGTAGAGCTCATGGTGGATACTGCTCATATGGGCTCTTTGCAATGGCGGCTCATGGAGGAAAGCATAAGCCTTGCCTCTGAGTTCGGATGCAGTGTCCTTGTGGTACATCCGGGAAAAATATCAGGCAACAGGGAAAATAGCTTCAGGCACATGGTCGAAAACCTCAAAAAACTCACCGTTGATGCCGAGAACCGCGGTATTATCCTGGGGTTTGAGAACAAGGAAGGGACTGACCCCACGAACCTGTGCTGCACAGTTGAAGAACACCTGTGCGCGATAAGGGAGGTGGATTCATCCTTTTTGAAAGCTACTTTCGATATAGGGCACGCCAACCTTACATGCGGCGGGGATATAGGAAAATTGCGGGATTTTGTGAAAGAATTGAACGGTCATGCGGTGCACGTTCATGTGCACGATAATAATGGGGTGTTTGCCGAGAGTTACTTTGGCGACCTTCACGGCGCGCCAGGGGATGGAAATATTGATTTTTCGGTTCTGAGGGAACTGGACTTTAAGGGAGTTTACAACCTTGAGGTTTTTTCGATGGAGGCAGTACGCGCTGGAAAGAGCGTGCTTGAGAGCCTGTGATGTATTTACATTAGAACTATGTGATTCTGTGATTTATTGTTTGATTTTTAACAATAACAGCGACATTCACCCCAGCGCCGCTTTCACAAATGCCAGAAATGGAGGCGAGGGCTTGCCTGGTCTTGACCTGAACTCTGGATGGAACTGGGAACTGAAGAAGAACTTAAGTCCAGGTATTTCCGCGATCTCCATCCTGTGATCGTTCCTGCCTGTGAATTTCATCCCTTTTGCTTCTATCTGCGAAATGTACTTCGGATTCACTTCATACCTGTGCCTGTGACGTTCGACCAGATTGCAGCTGCCGTATATCTGGCTTGCTTTCGAACCTTCTGTCAGTACAGCATCGAAGTTCCCGAGGCGCATTGTCCCGCCCATATCTTTGACGTTCTCCTGTTCAGGTAGAAGGTCTATCACCGGATTTTCGGACTTAGTAAGCTCCGAGCTGTTCGCGTCCTTGATCCCCACAACGTTTCGCGCGAATTCTATTACTGCAAGCTGCATGCCAAGGCACAGGCCAAGATAAGGGACATTATGTTCTCGTGCGTATTTTATAGCAAGTATTTTACCTTCTGTCCCGCGCACTCCAAATCCGCCCGGTACAAGTATGCCGTTGTATTTTTGCAGTGTGTCTATCGTATCAGGTTTTCTCTCAAACTCTTCGGCATCGATCCAGTCTATTTTTATGCGGCATCTGCATTCTATCCCTGCATGCTTGAGCGCTTCATTGATGCTGATGTAGGAATCTCCAAGATGAGCGTATTTCCCCACAACTCCTATGCGTATCTCCTTATCGATGGCAGCCATCTTTTTCATCAATTCTTCCCATTCATGCGAGCCTTCCCTGGGGGTAAGTTTGAGCTTTCCCATGAGATAATCGGACAATCCTTCCTTTTCCATGAGGGAGGGAACGTAATAGATATCCCTTGCATCGTGCGCGCTTACTACAGCTCTGGCTGGAACGTCGCAGAACAGGGCGATCTTGGATTTGGTATCGTCAAGCACAGGCTCCTTGCACCGCGCAACGATAGCATCGGGCTGAAGACCGAGGCTTCGCAGTTCCTTTACCGAATGCTGCGTGGGTTTTGTCTTTTGCTCTCCCTGCGTGTCAAGGGGCACAAGGGTAACATGCACGAAGGCAACATCCTCTTCTCTTTCCTCGCTGTGCATCTGCCTCACTGATTCCAGGAAAGGCATGCTCTCGATGTCTCCCACAGTGCCGCCAATTTCAATGATGCATATCTCTGCGCCAGTATTTTTTGCTACTTTCCTGATGCGCTCTTTTATCTCGTTGGTCACATGAGGGATAATCTGCACAGTCTTTCCAAGATAGTCCCCGCGGCGCTCTTTTTCTATGACTGTCTGATATACTTTGCCCGTTGTGATGTTATGCTCGCGCGTGAGTTCGATGTCAAGGAAGCGCTCGTAATTACCCAGGTCAAGGTCAACTTCGCCGCCGTCCTTGAGCACAAATACCTCGCCGTGCTGGTACGGGCTCATTGTCCCGGCATCGATATTGATATACGGGTCTATCTTGATCGCAGTAACGCTAAAGCCCTTGTTTTTCAGAATTCGTCCGATCGAGGCGGCTGTTATCCCTTTTCCCAGCCCACTCATCACACCGCCTGTGACAATGATATACTTCATGCCTGCCTTTTTAGTCAAGCATTGGCAATATATTTAATGGAAGATTTAGGAAGACATCAATAAGGTTTATAAAGTCTAATGAGCCAATTATAGACAAACTCGGTAAATAAAGGAGCATAATCAATGGAAACCGTAACAAAATTAAAGGAACTGACAGTTGAAGAATTTAGAACTTTAATATCAAATACGATACGGGAGAGTATGGAAGATTTGCTTGAAGATTTAACTGCTCTTTCAAGTAAGGAATATTTGACATCTATCAGAGAGGCAAGAGATGATTATAAGCATGGCAGGGTGAAGAGTATCGAGGAAATTGATGTATAAAGTCCACCTCACCCAGAGGGCATAGAAAGACTATTTATAGGTAAAAAAGTTGGCAGTGTCCCAGATGTTGCCTTCGTTTATGATATCATCAATCAACAATTTAAATTGATAAAGACAGTCACGATTAATAGGACACTACCCAACTGCATATCTGTCCTTGCCACCATATCCCCCACAGCCTCCACAGCATCAATATTAGCAGAAATGCTCGTTATGCCAAGCTCAACCAGCCGTTTTGCCACCTTCGGATTGCTCCCTGCCTGCCCGCAGATGCTTGTCTTCACACCAGCCCTGTTGCATTCGATGATGACATGCTCGTTGTTCCTGTCCACGGCAAGCGTGTACTGCGTAAGATCGTTGGTGCCGAAGCTCACGAAGTCAAGCCCCTCTGCGATGAATTCGTCACCTTTTGTATGCCTTATCATGATGTTCCCCACATTCCGTACCCTAAGTATATTTAGAAATCTATTTTTACCAATAGCGATAATTAGTGAACCTCAGTAGTATATTGTAAAACGTATATTACAGAGGGGATGATTGATTTATGAATATTTCTGCATATCGAGCTGATTATTTGCCGTTAATAGGGCAATTGATGAACCAGATGCGACTTCCTCAAATAATTAATGAGGCCATGGCGATACCAAAAAGTCAAGCAATAGTTGATGCTGGCACAATGATTTCAGGCATGATCCTGAATCTTTTATCAGATGCCAAAATAAGGCTGTATCGCATATCTCAATTTTTTGAAGATAAACCAATGCCTTTGATATTTCCCTGGAAGCCAGACCTTGATTCGTCCAATTTCACCGAAGAGCGTGCAGGCAATGTTCTTGATGATTTTTATCGATCCAATCCACAAAAAGTATTTTCAATGTTAACCCACAGCAACATTAAATTATACGATATCAATACAAGCAGCATTCGAGTGGATACAACGAGTAAGAATTTTTATGGGGCTTATGAGACCAATAGGCCAGAGCCTATCGATATTACTTATGGTTTCAGTAAAGATAAACATCATGACCTGAAGCAAATAATGTTCGGAGCTGCAACTTCCTCAGATGGAATTCCAATATTGTGTGAAGTTATGTCTGGTAACACTTCCGATATGACTTTCAATAACGGTTGGATAAAAACCGTCCGTCAGGCCTTACTAAAAAGTGAAGATGAATTCTTGCTCTATACTGCAGATAGTGCAGCCGTTACAGAAGATAATCTTAAACTATTCAAGAAATATCATATAGATATGATTTCTCGATTGCCTGAGCGATATGATCTCGCAGAAGAGCTAATAGACCAGGCAATTCTAGCTGATACCTGGAACGAAATAGGAACTTTAAGTGAAGGAAAAAAAGCAGCGACCTACAAATCAGTTAGTTTTGAAAAGGAATTATGTGGCATTATATATCGGTTTTTGGTGGTTCATTCGAGTTCACTCGATAAGAGAAAATTAAAAACATTGAATTCTAAAATTGAAACAGAGAAACTTGAACAGATCAAAAAAGCAGAAAAAGAAAGCAAGAGGGAGTTTTTCTGTGAAAAAGATGCCAGAGCCGAAATTGATAAGTTCCAAAAGGAAAACAAGTCCAAATTCCATACGATTACAACTGAAATTATTGAGGTTGAGAAAACCATGAAAAAGGGTATGAGGGGACGCTATAAAAAGGGTGAAATTCCACTTATAGAAAAAAGATATCAAGTGAAATTTGAACCTGTTCAAGATGCTATAGCCTGCAATCGAGGACAGGAACGATGTGGTCTATTTGTTTTGATTACTACTCTTAAAGACATGGAAAAATATCCGGATCGAGAGATTCTTTATCAATATAAAGGACAGCAAGCAGTGGAAAATATTTTCAAGTTTATTAAAGATCCTACCCTGGTTGGAGCTTATTG
>JAJRAP010000296.1 GCA_028679855.1 Candidatus Methanoperedens sp. | reverse complement strand
TTGTAAAGTAAATTCACAATTAATGGCGTGACATTAGATTCCACTAATGCAGTCAGAAAGAGCAGTGGAAGAAGCCGCCGCTTATAAAATCCTACACCCTGTTTCAACTCAGGCATTATATCCTTTTTAAATTTCTCCTGGTAAAACCTGACCACATGCAGAAGACCCTGGTCAAATTTTGCTCCTCCTCCTCTCAGTGATAGGTAAGTAAGGTACCCCAGCCTCACCCCTATGCCTGCACTTACCAGGATAACAGGTATTTCTATGATGCCGTGGGGTAACAGAGCTGCGAGCACAAAAAGAACTCCTTTTTCCCTTGAAAAAAAGTCAGCTACCATACCGAGAGCTTGACCGTTATATGCTACAAAAAAGAGAGGTAAGATACAAAATCCTGCCCCAAGGACAATAACAGCCAGGCTTTTTATTGCATTATTCAAAAAAATTATTAAAAATAATACCGTCGTCTGTAACAGGGGTGGTTCTATTACCCTTATCCTATCGGCAAGCTTTTGAAACTCATCGAGGAAACCCTCGGATGCTGTGGGGTTTGCGGCTGATTCCAAGAAGCCAAATATTATCGAAATAATGAAAAGTCCTGTGACAGCAAGAATGTATTTCCTTATAGAATAGAGGTAATCAAAGTCCTTTTTCACGTTACACCCCCATCATAATACGCAGAGTATTCCTCATTGCAGGCGATAGGCCCAGCACTATTATAACAAGTTTCATAAGCGGTATGAATTTTTTATCCTTGTCCTCATTAAATTGGCTGTCAAGCATATAAAATACGGGTATGAATACAAGTAATTTCAGCGGATACATTACAAGTGCCGGATGATCAGTGAATTTCCCTGCGATATCTATGAAAAACGTTGGTACCACGTGCTTTTCATAATAACCAAGCCAGTCCATCCCTACATACGTGGACGAGGCGTCCAGTAAATGGGTAAAAAGGATGGAGATATTGAGTTTATTTGTGAGAAGCGTAAAATTCAACTGACTGGAAACAAGATACACTGCGCCTGTCGAGAGAAGACCCAGGACTAATATTGCAGCAGCATATTCGAGATGCTTTACTTCACCTAAAACTATAAGGGATGCAATATTAACAAGCGTCCAGGCTATTCCCCCGCCGCAGAAAAAGAAGTGATAATCCTTTATTATTCCGTTTCTCTCAAGTGCTATGGCAAGTGAAAGAATAGATATTGTTACTGCAAAAATTACAAAATAAATGATCGGTGTAATGAAAAGATACATCAACGGCGGTGAGAATAAACCTGAATCTTCAAGCACTCGCAGTGATGAGCCTGCAAGGATGTAGGGTGTTACCGCGATTATGAAACGAGTGTCTATTTCTACTTTGAGTTTTACAAGCAATTTATAAACTCCGAATAGACTTATTCCAAGCAATATCGCGTAAGTCACGGTATCGACTGGATTGTAGGACGCATCATTGACTATGCCGTTTATGTAATACTTATATATATACTGCCATAAAGTATCTATAATATTCATAGCGAGACCTTATGAAATCCAGACAAAATCATAAGAACAAATGGATGGAGCTTCCGAGAATCGTTGACGTTGGTCACGGGGTAATTCATGACACTGGTAAGGTATGTAAAGACCTTAAACTTAATGGGAATGGACTGATAGTTGCGGGAAGCTCAACACTTAAGGCAGCGGGAAAGACTGCTGCATCTTCCCTGGAAGACGCGGGGTATGATGTGGACACCGTTGTTGCAAAAACACCCACACTTGATGAGATAAAAAAAGTTGAGACCAAAGCTTGCGAAGCAAAAGTTTCATTCCTGCTGGGAGTAGGGGGTGGGAAGTCAATAGACATGGCAAAGCTTGCGTCCATGCACCTTGATGTGCCGTTCATAAGCGTCCCCACCGCTGCGTCACATGACGGCATAGTTTCCTCCCGCGCTTCGATCATCAGGGAAGGAAGAACGGTCTCTGAAGCAGCACATACACCTCTTGCTGTTGTAGCTGATACCGAGATCATAGTAAAAGCACCGCACAGGCTACTTGCTGCAGGATGCGGAGATATTATTTCCAACTATACTGCAGTGCGGGACTGGGAGCTGGCACACAGGGTGCGCGGTGAACCTTTCAGCGAATACGCTTCCATAATCTCAAACATGACAGCAAGGATGTTGATCGAATCCGCGGATACCATAAAACCGGGTATCGAGGAATCGGCATGGATGGTGATGAAAGCGCTTGTAGCAAGCGGCGTTGCCATGAGTATCGCGGGTTCTTCCCGCCCTGCAAGCGGCTCTGAGCACAAGTTCAGCCACGCTCTGGATGAGATCGCGCCAAAGCCTGCCCTGCACGGTGAGCAGTGCGGTGTTGGGACAATTATGATGATGTACCTGCACGGAGGCAACTGGCAGGAAATCCGTAACGCTCTTAAGTTAATTGGAGCGCCTGTAAATGCCCTAGAACTGGGTATAAAGGAAGAATATATTATCGAAGCACTCCTTCATGCCCACAAAATCCGCCCTGAGAGATATACCATACTCGGAACAGGGCTTACACGTGAAGCAGCGGAGAACGTCGCAAGGATCACAAAAGTGATTTGATCATAATAAAAATAAACAGGTGAATTATATGGAAGAATCAGATACAATAATAACATTAATTGGAACAAAACTTGCAAAAAAAGATAACGAGTTCGTATTTAAAGGCGGTGCAAAGGAGTGTGAGCCATGCAGGTTAAATAAAACCTGCCTCGGTCTTAACATTGGAAGCAAATACAGGATAACCGCCATACGAAATGGGGGAAAGTTCGATTGTTTTGTGCACGACTCAGGCGTCTGCGCCGTAGAAGTCATTGAGCTGCCAGTTGAAATAAGCGTTGAATCAAGGAAAGCCATCAAAGGCTCAACAATAGCATACGAGCCTGTGCCCTGCAATATAACAGACTGCGATAATTTTGTCATGTGCCGCCCTTCAGGGCTCAGGCGCGGGGATAAGTTCACTGTTGTAAATGTGAGTGGAGACATATCAGGTTCATGCGAGAAGGGTTATTCATTAAAAGTAGCTGAGGTGAAACGGACAACATGAAGCAGGATATCAGAAGATCGCTGGAAAAGAAATAAAGATGTTAACAAAGCTTATTTCAGAACTTACGCCCGATGAGACAAATCGGCTGCTGAACCGGGGCAAAGGGCAGATATCGGGGGTAACCCAGTCCGTAGTTTCTATATTGGATGATGTAAAGAAGAACGGGGATGAGGCGCTTTTACGCCTGACGCAGCAATTCGACAAGGCTGTAATAAGAGATACAGAGGTTTCGCGGGAAGAGATAGACTTAGCTCTCACTGCAGTTGATGAAAAGTTAATTCTCCATCTTAGAAAGGCTGCGAATGATATCCGTGAGTATCACCTGGCGCAGATTAGCAAGGACTGGATGACCGAGTTCGCTCCCGGGCTCATAATGGGTCAACATATTTCGCCTCTTGATAGCGTGGGCGCTTATGTCCCGGGCGGAAGGGCAACGTATCCGAGTACAGCGCTAATGACAGTAA
>JAJRAP010000295.1 GCA_028679855.1 Candidatus Methanoperedens sp. | reverse complement strand
GTTCCTTCACAAACTGAGTATCCTTGATTGGTGCCAGCAAATAGTCCCCAGTCTAACATGTGTGGATTTTTCTTTTTAAGCTCCTCCTTGATCATATTCAATTGTTCGATATAGAGAGCTATTTGCTCTTCAGGTTTTTCAGGCAATTTAGTTGTATCAAGTTCCCAAAGTGTTAGAAACTTTGTCATTTATCTCACCTCCTTTTGTTAATATTCCTTCTTGCAAAGCATTCAGCAAGTAACGAACGGCATTTTACTACAATCATCTTAACCATCACATTTTGGATTTTTCCCAAATTCCATATAATAGCATGTTCAGACAAGATTTAAAGTTATCGGCTTTAAGTCATAAATCTATTTCAGCAGCGGGATAAGAAAATGCGTTTATAAATTCCTATACGTTAAAAAAAGAAAAAAAAATCAACTTAAACTATTTTTTCTTGGGGGTAGGTTTAGGATTATCTTTAGGATTATCCTTGGGTTTCTTTTTCTCCTTATTCGACATGAACTTGTTCACCTCCTAACAATTTAAGGTCATGTATGATTCGATGTTTATGTTATAAACCTTTTTGTAACCCCTCAAAACACCTTTATCTCATCTGAATCGTCAAAACTGTCCTTCCCTTTGACTGATAAATACTCCTTCCGCTTGAATTCCGGTATTGACCCTTTAACTTACTGATGTTTTATAATAAGGAAAAGCGAGCAACTCCTCCAATGCCCAAATATGATCGGTTTTGCCTGCTGCCATTATTGGTGTTCTCTGGATATACTTCTTATTTGTAATATCATCATTTTTTTACAAAAGTCCAGAATTCGTCTAATTCAACCTTTGAGATCTTCAAATCTTCCAAGAATATCTCGTTAACTTTTTCGCTATGATTAGCAGCACGAAGAAGCCAATCTCTTAAGGTATCCAACTTTATGTCTAACGGTGAAGATTGAAGTCTATTTCGGTGAAAGGGTTGATACATATTTATAAATATGAATGGATACTCATTTGTAAAGTTTCAGCAAAATTCGTTATACTCCCATAATTCTTTAACTGTATTTACCAATTTCTCCGCTTTTTCTGTAAGTTCCATAGTATCAAACTTTTGAATATGTTTCTTCCCTTCACCAAAGAGCTTGCCATAATATATAACATTTTGTCGATAATAATAACCGTCGCTTCCCCCCATGAACTCTCCACCTATAAAAAATCCCATAGGTCTATATCCGATTTTTTCCAGGGCAATCTGAGTATATTTATGCGTGGTAACTACAAAACAAAATACCATTTGTGCACCGCTCATTTCAATTAACGAATCCAAATATTCATGCCATGGTTGCCATGTCCCTTTACCTCTATAAATAGGGTCAACAACTGCCCATACTAATTGTATTGCTCTCTGTCCTCGTATAATATGAAATGATTCAGCTAAAATGAGTATCCCATTAAAGTAGCAACCATAGAAATTCCAATCACCTGTTCGAACCTTTTTTATTATTTCATCAGGAACAAGATGCCACTCATATTCACTGTTTCCAATTATCTCATCCAGACCATTTCTGTATATTTCAGCGATGCGTTCAGCTGATTTTTCGATATCCTTAACCATTTGAAATTTTAGTTTATTTCCCCGAATTTCACATTCCTTAACGAGATCCGGCCATATAATATCTTTTGTATCTTCGATTTTTCCCAGTAAAGTATTACCTATATCACCAAATCTTTTCCTTATCCATTGCTTTCTTTGTTCCAACATGGTTTATTGACCTCCATTTCTTAGAAAAACGGTCAGTAATAATAATGCTGTTTAATAGTTACAAGATATTAGATTTTTCCCGGATACTAAGAACATGAGCATCGTCATTGATACCTTTCGGATTTCAGTCCGAGGGTTCGTGACTTTTCAGACGCTACTTACTGGTATATGAAGTTCTCTGAGATCTTCTTGTATTTCTCCATCTCTTTTTTGGAATACGGCTTAACTTTTGTCATTGCATCCCTGAAATGGTGATAGCCGAGCTTCAGTTCTGTGATAGCTCCTTCACCTGTGGGTTTGCCTGAGTTCACATACTCTCTTATTGCAAGCATCGTGGCTTCATTGCATACCGATGCGATATCTGCGCCTGTGAAATCCTCTGTATCTTTTGCAAGTATGTTAAGGTCCACATCGCTATCAATAGGCTTGTTCGCAAGATGTATACTGAATATCTCATACCTTGCCTTCTCATCTGGTGGGGTCACGAATACAAGGCGGTCTATCCTTCCGGGGCGCAAAAGTGCAGGGTCGATTATGTCGGGTCTGTTAGTTGCAGCAATCACAGTTACGTTGTGCAGCTCTTCAAGCCCATCTATCTCAGACAGCATCTGGCTGACCATTCTCTCTGTGACGTGTGAATCTCCTCCGTTCCCACGAGCAGGGGCAATAGAGTCGATCTCATCAAAGAAAACAATGCACGGAGCTGACTGTTTTGCTTTCCTGAAGGTCTCTCGCACAGCTTTCTCGCTCTCTCCGACCCACTTGGACAGGAACTCAGGTCCTTTCACACTGATGAAATTCGCCTGGCTCTCGGTAGCAACGGCTTTTGCAAGCATGGTCTTTCCTGTGCCCGGCGGCCCGTAGAGCAGTATGCCCCTGGGGGGTCTTGCGGAAAGATGTTTGAACAGCGCCGGATATGTCATTGGCCATTCCACAGCCTCTTTCAATTCCTGCTTAACATCTTCAACCCCTCCGATATCCCTCCAGTGGATATTCGGGGACTCGATGAACACCTCGCGAAGCGCCGAAGGCGACATCTCGCGAAGAGCATTATTGAAATCATCCGCAGTAACTGTCATCTTATTAAGAATTTCTGCCGGGATGCTATGCACGTCAAGGTCTATCTCAGGAAGTACGCGCCTGATAGAACTCATGGCAGCTTCCCGCGCCAGGGCGGCAAGGTCAGCTCCCACGAAACCATGCGAGAGGTCGGCAAGCTCATCAAGATTCACGTCCTCAGCAATGGGCATCCCCCTTGTATGTATTTGCAGAATCTCAAGCCGCGCTTTCCTGCTTGGCACGCCTATCTCGATCTCACGGTCAAATCTTCCGGGGCGACGCAGTGCAGGGTCTATCGCATTTGGTCTGTTCGTGGCTCCTATGACAACGACTTTGCCCCTTGCCTTAAGACCATCCATCACAGCAAGAAGCTGAGCAACAACCCGCCTTTCCACTTCACCTGTCACTTCTTCGCGCTTCGGGGCGATGCTGTCTATTTCATCGATAAGTATGATACTGGGGGCATTCTCCTCCGCAGCCTTGAAAATATCGCGAAGTCGTTCCTCTGACTCACCGTAGAACTTGCTCATTATCTCAGGACCGCTGAGAGTATGGAAATTGGCGTTGGTTTCAGAAGCAAGCGCTTTTGCCAGCAATGTCTTTCCTGTACCCGGTGGTCCGTGCAGCAGGACACCTTTTGGCGCCTCTACTCCCAGACGCTCGAATATCTCAGGATGACGCAGCGGGAGTTCTATCATCTCCCTTACTTTCCTGACCTCGTCCCCGAGCCCTCCTATATCTTCATAGGAAACTCTCGGAATGGAAGGAAGCTCCTTTGCGGGTTTATCGCTTATTTCTATCTGGGTGCCGTCGGTGATTATAACTGAATCGCTAACCGGTCTTATGGAAATGACAATAAGGTCTACCCTGCGCCCCATTATGTTAAGTTCGACCGCGTCCCCTCTTGAGATGACACGACCATCAAGATTGTGCAGAAGGTACGACTCACCTCCATGTATCTTCAGGGGCTGAGTTGGCGCGAAAAGTATTTTCTCAGCAGGTGCAGTCTGTATCTTTCGTATCTGCACTTTGTC
>JAJRAP010000294.1 GCA_028679855.1 Candidatus Methanoperedens sp. | reverse complement strand
CACATGTGAGAAGGCGCTGTGACCAATGTCGTGAAGCAGTGCGGCGAGTCTGACCTTTACGATCTCCTCCACCGAAAGACCCAGCGCTCTTGCTATCTTATCTGCAATAAAAAGCGTCCCAACGCTGTGCTCAAAACGGGTATGGTTCGCGCCCGGGAAAGCAAGGTCTGCAAGTCCAAGCTGCTGGATGCGACGCAGGCGCGCCATCTCTGGTGTGTTGATAATGATGTGCTCGAGTTCACTGAGGTCAACACGACCATAGATAGGGTCGATGATGAAGGGCATGAGATATTATATGAGGGGGAGGGGTATTAAAATGAATGTTTCTTGTTAGATAATCCTTATTCCCTTTTTAATAGCTTCGTTAACAATGCTGATTTGCTCTCTCTTGCGTGCGAACTCATCGGGAGTATAACATAAAACATCCACAACCTCCGCGTGCGAGATATTTATTCAGGAAATAAGATACTTTTTTGTCGAAAGCCATTCAAATCCCTTCATTTAATTTGTTTTTCACTGACTCTACTATTTGTTCAGCCTTACTTATTCCATCTTCCGCATCAGGGTATCTGAGAACAAGATAATACGAATCAAGCTCAGCAACAAGTTTCAGTGTTTGAGTGAGGAGAGTAAGCCCCTTTATGTTTGGCGCAAGGAGCGAGTGCCCCTGTGGCGCCCATGCGGCATTCAGCTATGCGCCGTACTCGGGCAGGTCTGGACTGCCCTGTGTGCCCTGTTTCGGCTTGCACCCGCGGGGATTCGCCGTTCCATCCGCTTTGAAAATCCGTGAAGCTTTTTGAGCTTTTGAAAACGGAATTTTCAAAAGCGCATGATCTCGCTCTTTCGAGTTCATCGCATTACTGCGCAGCGGTATCGTTTCTGTTCCAGAGCCAGGATTCTCACCCTACGCACTTGCGTGCATCCGCGGTCCAGATGGAGAGGGGACTTTCCTCAGCATTGCTGCCGGCAGCCGCCCTTCCTCTCTCATATAATTAAATGGCGTTTATTGGCTTATATTTGTCGATATTACAAAAACATTAAGTGAGGTTGAACCGATAATTTGAATATCAAAAGTGTATTTAAGGGAATTAAGGTGTAATTTAATGAAAAGAGATCTTATGGATATCCTGTGCTGTCCCATGTGCAAGGGCGACCTCGTGCTCGAGGTCACAGAAGAGAATGAAAAAGAGATAGTAAAAGGAACGCTGTATTGCGGGAAATGTAAAGAGTATTATCCCATTGACGACGGCATACCGAATATGCTGCCGCCTGAGCTAAGGGAATAAGAAGATATAATCAGATAAAGCGGATTTCATACGATTATCCAATTTAATTTAAATCGAACACGGATTGGACGGATTTTCACGGATATATTTTTTATCCGTGCGCATCCGTGTCATCCGCGCAATCCGTGTTCTATTTCATGATTTTTCTCTTAACCGATGACGAATTAATTTTGTTTCCCTCAACTTTCTTATTTTTTCAATTCCACCTTCAGTTTCAGCAAGGCGCTCATAGAAATTGTTTGCCATGATTATTTGTGAGTCTATGAGAGGTTTCACTTCTTTTATCCAGACCGAACGCGGATGCTTCTTTACATATTCTGCCCATCGTATAACCTGTTCTGAATGCGACTTATCCCTCATTATATGTTATAATTTCCCCATCTTCTTCAGAAGCTCGGCATTCAGCACGCTTGCTCCTGCTGCGCCTCTTATTGTATTGTGCCCCATGCATATATAACGTATGCCAGGACGGATGCGTCCCACTGAAACAGTCATCCCGCCGCCGATGTTCCTGTCCATGCGGGGCTGCGGGCGGTCTTTTTCTTCCTTCACTTCTATCACAGGTGTTGGTTCTGTGGGCAGGTCTGATAGTCCGGGATCAAAATCAAGGAACGCCTGTTTGACTTCGTCGGTTGTTGGGTTATCCGCCATCTCGACCCAGAGCACTTCAGTGTGCCCGTCCATTACCATGACGCGGTTGCAGCTTGCGCTGACCGCAAAAGGCGCATCAATTATTTCGCTTCCGTTGAATTCCCCGAGGAGTTTCTTTGTTTCTGTCTCAACTTTTTCCTCTTCTTTTTCAATATACGGGATTACATTATCAAGTATCGCCATGGAAGCCACACCGTCATATCCTGCGCCGGATATAGCCTGCATCGAAGCAAGGTATATTTTCTCGATACCGAATTTCATGAGAGGTTTGAGCGTCACTGTACTCATTATAGTTGTGCAGTTGGGATTTGTCACGACATAGCCGTCCCATTTGCGGTTGTCCTGCTGCACGTCGATAAGTCCGAGATGCAGAGGGTTGACTTCAGGTATGACAAGCGGGATGTCTTTCTCCATACGCAGGGCGCTGGCATTACTTGCAACAGCAAAACCTGCTTTTGCAAAATCCGGTTCTACTGTTTTTGCAAGGTCAGTTGGAAGAGCTGAGAACACGATATCTGCTTCGACTTTTTTAGCATCAACTGGAACTACTGTCAGGTCTGCTACTTCTTCAGGAATCTTGCTCTCAAGCCTCCAGTTCGCAGCATCACCATATCTTTTTCCTGTGCTCCTGTCAGAAGCAGCAAGTGAGGTTATCTCAAACCATGGATGCCTGCTTAACATCTCTATGAATCTCTGACCTACGTTACCTGTCGCCCCAAGTACTCCTGCTCTTATTTTTGCCATGACTGACCTTACGTTATAATATCCGATTTCTT
>JAJRAP010000293.1 GCA_028679855.1 Candidatus Methanoperedens sp. | reverse complement strand
TGGAGCGATTACCGTAAAACGCGAGAGTATCTCTGACTTATCTCCTAATACTACGCCCACGGAGGCATTATCCTCAATTATCAGGTCATCAACTTTTGTACTAAGAATGAATTCAACCCCTCTATCCTTCAGGTCTTTTTCAAAGTTCCCTATGACTTTCGGGGCGTTATCAGACCCCATGTGCCTCTGGGTTATCTCGATGAACCGTGCACCCACAGCCGCTGCACGGCGTTTCAATAATTCGACTTCCTCGCCTTTGGGGATATACATCTGATCAGGTGCGCCGTACCGCACGAACACCCTGTCAACATGGTCAACGAGCTCCCATGCATACTCAGGGTCTCCAGTCTGCTCTGCAAGGTCGCCGCCCACGTCGGGACGCAGATTCAGCGTGCCATCTGAATAAGTCCCGGCTCCGCCTACGCCGCACATGATATCGCAGGGATCACAGTGCGTACAGATGCCGCGCCGTTTCATCTTGCATTCGCGCCTGTCGATGTCGCGTCCCTGGTCGATGATGAGCGTATCCAGCCTGCCTGCAAGCTCATCTGCTGCGAACATGCCAGCTGGTCCTGCACCCACTATTATACAATCGTATTCTGTTTTCATGAGAGGATCTCCGGGAGCATGCCAGTATCCCGCGCGATCTTTATCTCGCGGGCGATGCGGCGTCCCATGGATAGATTTTCATCCACAAGATCTGAATAAGGAGAGCCGGAAATGAATAGGTTTGTCCCCGCAACGATTCGCGCTGATATCTCAAAGACTTTCAACTCAAGCGTGTCAGTTACCACAGCCTCAAGACAGAACGGACCGATCATTCCCCCGAACAGTTCAAGCGACTTCTCAACAACCTTTTCCCCCATATCGAATATCCTCGGAAGCAGCGACTCCCTCACTATAAGGGGAATGTTGCCTGTAACCACGAACGTGGGATATATCTCAGCCTCTGCAAGTTCTGTGGGTGAGCCTATCCTGAATATCTCATCGGCGTTAGACTCAACACGCCTGTCGATGCCAAGTAATTCGAGCGTCCCTTTGCTCAGGGCGTAGCCATCTTGCTTTATTGGCGAATAGAAATAATGCATGTAATACCGCGTTCCAAGGACGAATTCCTGTATGGTGTATTTTTCAGCGGGATTTATCCTCTTCTTGAAGTCTGAATAATTCTTCACAACAAAGAAACCCATACCGCCTTTCGCGCCGTAGTACTTTACCATCATGGGCGAGTCGATATCCTCAGGGTTCTTTATCTGCTTCGGCATCTTTATCCCTGCTGACTCAAGCCATTTCCTGCTCATATCCCTGTCAGATTCCCATTCAAGCACCCTGCGGTTGCCGTAAGTGGGCAGGCGCAGCTTCTGGAAATTCCCGGCGCCGAGGTACTCAACGAACGAGCCGTGGGGGATGATTATAGCGTTCTTTGCAGCCAGTTCTTTCGTTTTTAAGAGGATATCCTTATAATTCTTCACGATAAAAAATTCGTCGGGTTTTGCCTTCGGGAACGCATCATAAAACCTGGGTGGAGCGCCCATGCAGATGCCGATCGTCCTGAATCCCTCTTTCCTTGCCCCGTCAAAGAGCTGGAGGCTGCTGTGCGAGCAGACTGTGGTTATCGCCAGTCCGTCTTTATCGTAGCCCTCTAAAATATCAAGTATCTCCTGTGTCTCAACCATTATGCACCTACTCAGTGCAATAGTTATATATTTCACTATATTAATTAATCTTGTGGACGCGCGTTCACTTTATCCCTAAAGCTAATAAACATGATAAACCAATAATTTGAATCATGGAAGAACGAATTATTGCCCCAACTTCGAAGATGGACGAAATCGAAGAAATCCCGATCCGTCCAGCCAGTCTCGACGAATTTATCGGGCAGACCTCGCTTAAGGAAGCCCTTAAAATATTCATTGAAGCTTCAAAAAAAAGGGATGAGCCACTTGACCACATACTTTTCTCAGGACCTCCGGGGCTGGGAAAAACTACGCTTGCTCATATTATAGCGCATGAGATGGGTACGGATATAAAAGCCACTTCCGGACCCGTGCTTGAACGCCCGGGTGACCTTGCCGCAATGCTCACGGTGCTGAAAAATGGTGAGGTCCTCTTTATCGATGAAATACACCGCCTTAATCATGTCATAGAAGAGGTGCTATATCCTGCGATGGAGGATTACGAGATAGATGTCTTGATCGGTGAGGGGGCAAGTGCACGGTCGATAAAACTGAACCTTGAGCATTTCACACTCATAGGTGCGACCACGAAGGTCGGGCTGCTGGGTTCTCCCTTCAGGGACAGGTTTGGCTTCACTGCGCGCCTTAACCTGTATGAAGTTGAAGAACTCGTGAAGGTCGTGAAGAGAAGCGCGTCCATCCTGGGGATCCCTGTAACTCCTGAAGGATCGCTTGAAATAGCGAAACGCAGCCGCGGGACTCCGCGCATTGCTAACCGCTTGCTTCGGCGCGTGCGGGATTACGCAAGCGTGAGGGCGCAAGGGGAAATAACTCAGGAAGTTGCTGACAGGGCGCTTACCATGCTTGGCATCGACAGGCTTGGACTTGATGATCTTGACAGGCGTATATTAAGGGTAATTGCCGAGGATTTTAAAGGAGGACCTGTTGGCGTCAAGACAATAGCGATATCCGTTGGTGAAGAGACAAGAACAATAGAGGAGGTCTATGAACCTTACCTTATCCAGATAGGGTTCATAAAAAGGACGCCTCAGGGACGTGAGACAACAACAGCGGCGTTGGAACATATTACGATCAAATGATTTCTGTTATCGCTATCCAAAAAGCACATAAATCCAGAGCGCATTCTAAATACCGTGATCATCATTGGCATCGATCCCGGGCTTGCAACAGTAGGTTTTGGGGTGATACGAAAAGAAGAGGACAGGATAATACCTGTAAGTTACGGCTGCATAAGGACATCCTCTGAAAAACAAAATCCTGAGAGGCTGATGGAGATATATGATGAGGTGAACGCTCTTTTTGAGAAATATACGCCCCGCGCGGTCGCTGTAGAGAGACTTTTTTTCACAAACAACATAACATCAGCGATGGGCGTGAGTGAAGCGCGCGGGGTCATCTTCCTTGCAGCACAGCAGAAGAACATACCAGTCATCGAATACACACCGAAACAGGTCAAACAGGCGATAACAGGCTCAGGGCGTGCTGATAAAAAGCAGATGCAAGAGATGATAAAGAGGCTTCTGGACCTTGATGAAGTCCCGAAACCGGATGATGCAGCTGACGGTCTTTCGATCGCTTTATGCCATATCAACTATATCAAAGACTTTATTTATGTGATGAGATAACAGATATGATTTCGCATATTTCAGGAGATATAGCCTATTGCGGCGATGGGTATGTAGTTATAGATTTAAACGGATTCGGGTTTCAGGTAAATGTGACTGAGCCAGCGCTTTCACAACTTCGGAACGTGAAAGAGAAGGTAAAACTTTACACCCATCTTCATGTCAGGGAGGACGCGCTCACGCTCTACGGCTTTATAACTCCGGGCGAGCTTGAGATGTTCAGGAACCTTATCAGCGTCACAAGGATCGGACCTCAGATAGCCCTCAATATTTTATCACAGATAAAGACCGGAGACCTTGCAGCAGCGATAATCCAGGAAGATGAGAAAGTCCTGAAAGGTATCTCGGGTGTGGGTCAGAAGAATGCAAAAAGGCTGATACTTGAACTCAGGGACAGGATGAAAAAGCACATGGACAGCTTCGTTGTCCCAAGGACAAGCAACATCAATTACGATGCTGCAAGTGCGCTTATTTCGCTGGGATTTGCGCAGCGTGAGGCGCGGGAGGCTGTGGAGGCTGTTGCACAGGGGATGAAGCAGCCGACAGTGCAGGCGCTCATCAAAGCTGCATTGCTGAAGCTGAAAGAAAAATAAACATTTAATACGCGAGCTTGCTTCTCACTTTATCATAAAATCCATCTTTTTTGGTTTTCACGAACCTTGCGGGTTTTTCAGCCCGTGTGATATGGATCTTATCTTCATGATTGATCTTTCTCGTGAACTGCCCATCAATAACGATAACAGCTTCCTTTTTCGGGACAGTCAGTTCCATACTTATCTCGCTTTTTGCGGGGACCACCCATGGACGCGCCGATAGTTTGAAGGGGGCAAGCGGTACTATCACTGTTCCGTCCACGCGCGGGTCAACAATCGGACCGCCGGCGCTCATTGCGTATGCAGTTGAGCCTGTTGGAGTTGCAAATACCACGCCGTCCGACCTTAATTCCTCCATCCTGCATTTATCCACGAATATCCTGCAGGATATCATCTTTGCCGGGCTTGCTGTTATGATCACGACCTCATTCGTGGCATTGGGGAGTATTTCGTCATTGACTTTTACCGAGAGACGCGCACGTTCTTCAATTTCAAAACCTGAAAGAACTTTATCGATTGACTCAAGAGCTTCATTGGGGTTCACATCCACAAGGAAACCGATGGTCCCCATGTTGATACCAAGAACGGGAAGAGGGTCGTCCATCTTCTGGATTCCGCGCAGCACAGTCCCGTCGCCGCCTATCGAGATGATGAATTCTGCGCCCTTTTTTCTCATCTGCGCCACAGGTGTCCCTTTAAGATTCATTTTTTCTGCAGTCTTCAGGTCGATGAAAACTTCGGCTCTTCCGCCAAGGTGAGCAAGTATGGTTTCCACCATAGCAAGCACTTCATAGCTGTCGCATCTTGAAATTATCCCGATTTTTTTCATTTTGGGTCACGCTTCGAAATCTGTTACAATCCACTTATCGTTGGAAGTTCTGGGTAATTATACATAATTAAACTGGGCTTCAATTAATCTTCTACGTTCTTTCAAGAAATCTTTAAAATTATCAATACGCCAGTCTCCATTTGGAATTAGATGCTTATTTAATTCATCTTTAAGCTCTTTTTTACCTATCGAATTCATCCATTCCGAAAATGAAGTACTTGATTTAATCTTATTTTCGCT
>JAJRAP010000292.1 GCA_028679855.1 Candidatus Methanoperedens sp. | reverse complement strand
GGGAATGCAGCCATGACCGCCGTGCGCTTCTTTGCCTTGCAACAGGTTCAGGGCTTTTCTGCAGGCAGCCACACCTGGCGCTCCTGATGTAATGAAAATGACATTCATTGTTTCTATTATCTCTTCCTTGGTAGCGCCATGGTTCAAAGCACTCCTCAATTGGGATTCGCAGCAGGGTTCACACCTCTGTGCCGCCACAACTGCAAGAGACATAAGTACTTTTACTTTTGCTGTAAGGGCGCCGTCCTGCTGTATGCCCTCATCGCATTTTTTGTAATGTTCAAATAGTTCAGGGTTCATATCTGCCATCATATTCATAATTTCAGGCGTAAATCCCATTTTATCGTCTATGCTCTCGATTACTTTTTTAGGTTCCATAATTAATTCTCCCTCTAATATCATTGTTTCCCATTTGATTTAATCATTTTCCTGTACTCCTCTTGAAAAAATATATAGGGGCAAGGGACTTGCCGGGGGAACATCCCTTGCCGCAGCCCTGGGAATGCCCCTATGAATTACTATAACGAGTGAGCCACTTATAAATTACTCAATAGGTCCAGATGAACTGCTTGCGATCGAACCCATCATCACAATTACTGCAAGCTTCATGAAGGGTGATGAAGTGGCGGTCAAAGGTCCGAAAGCTGGTACCTGCCTGAACATCGACGGGAACCCCTTGGCAAATCTTGAACCTGATGACGAAATGCATTTGCGTTATATTCCTTCTGCTGCAAAGATGTTGAAGTTGATCTAATTCCTCGATTGTGTGACTGATCTTTCTTCAACATCGGATTTTAGTGATTGGGCTTTTCTCCTGAATCTCTATTTTACTTTTTTATCTTAGCAGCAATCAGCCTGCCCAGCTTTCTGCAATCCTCTTTTCCTTCCTCTTCAGGAATGCGTTTTATACGCAATGGAGGCTCCATCACATTCATGCCATAGCCTTTGAGCATATTTGTTATGACAATTGGACCCTCTCCGCTCCATCCATATGACCCAAAGGCTGTTCCCAGTTTGCCCTTTAGGGGAACTTTCGCCAGACCTTCCACGTATTTGATAACGGATGGCATCCCAGCACCCTTATAGGTAGCTAAACCTATTGCTATAGCATCTGCTTTTTCTACATCTGCTGGGGAAGATTCATCCACTTTCTTGATTGTAACATCAAGCCCTGCATTTTTCGCTCCTTCCTCCAGGGCTTTTGCCATTATGCCTGTGTTACCAAATCCAGTTCCATAAATTATCACAAGTTTTGCCATATTTTTCACCTCAATCTACTTTCTTGAACATCTCTTTCGGGGCGTTGCAAATGTGACACCTGTCGGGGGCTTCACCTTCCACGGTATTGCCGCATATCTGGCATACATAATAATCGGTTTCTTTGTTCTTGCCCAAGTTGTCAAGAGCATTCTTGTAAAGCCCTGCATGGATTTTCTCTACCTGGTTTGCAACATCAAAGCTGAGTATTACCGCATCAGATACCTTTTCCTTTTTTGCCTGTTCGATGAATTTGGGATACATTTCCTTGAATTCAGCAGTTTCCCCTGAGATGGCGCCTTTGAGATTATCTATTGTTTTTCCCACGCCCCCCATCACTCGCAGGTGGTTCTTGGCATGCACGGTCTCCGCATCCGCTGCTGCACGGAAAAGTTTTGCGACCTGTTTATAGCCTTCTTGCTGTGCTTTATCCGCAAATGCAAGATATTTCCTGTTCGCCTGTGATTCTCCGGCAAAAGCCTCTTTCAAATTTTCCTGTGTAGTCATATGTTCTCCTTTTCATTCATTCCATTATTCGTGTACGTCTATCATCTTGATTTTTATATTGTTCGATTGAATAATTATTCAAGCCCCCTCCCCCCTCATCTTGATCTTGTCTGGGAGCTCTCATCGTGATCACATTTTTTCAAACATGTCCTTTCCCACTCCACAATCGGGACATACCCACTCATCCGGTAGGTCTTCAAATGCCGTACCAGGTTTAATTCTTGGAGCATCTCCAATTTCAGGATCGTAGATATAGCCACAGGCTGTGCAAACATATTTTATCATATTTTTACCTCCTTGGATAATCTTCGTTATTAATATTATTTAAATTTCAGCTTTGAATTTTTCGAATCCAATCTCATCGATGAATTCCCCAAGCCTTTTTTTCTTGGCGTGTCTTTTATAATATTCTATTACCCGTTCCACCATATCAAGCGCTTCTTCATCTGATAGGTTTTCACTAAGTGTTACACCTAATCTGGGTTTTAATCCTGCACTGCCGCCTACAGTTATTCTCCAACCCTTTGAAGTACCAACAACCCCAATATCCTTGATAATATGTTCTGCACAAGAATTTAGACATCCTGAGACTCCAATTTTCATTTTTGATGGTAATTCCGGGCCATAATATTTTTCATCCAGTTTCAAGCCTATTCCGATAGCATCCTGCTGGCCCCTTTTACAGAAAGTAGTACCCGGACACATCTTGACACTGCGCACACAGAGTCCTAATGCATAACCAGATTTCATTTGAAGGTCCGCCCACACATTGTCCAGGTCTTCCGGTTTTATTCCTACAATGGCTATCCTCTGGGCAGAAGTTAATTTCAATGCCTGCGGATTATACTTTTCTGCCACATCAGCAATTTTTCTAAGTCCTGCCACGTCTATTATTCCACCAGGTATGTGTGGAGCAACAGCGAATGTTTTTCCATCTCTTTGAGCAATAGCTCCTTTTTCCAGCATGTCTTTTGCCATAGAAACTCCATTATTCGATATTAATCAAACAGTAATATTAATGTATAACTAATATCATATAAATCTTACTGATAATACGTGTACAATATGGCTTACATCATAAAACCTGATGAAGAAACCGCAAAAATATTTTCAGATAAAACAAGACTGAAGATAGTGGAGTTGCTATCGGAAAAGGAATTGACAAATTCCCAGCTTGCCAGGATGTTGAATTTGAGTAAACCAACTATCTCCCATCACCTAAAAATACTACTTGATGCTGGAATCGTGAAAATATCAAGAATAGAACATGAGGAACATGGTATCCAGATGAAATTCTACGCAGTCAACCCCAATATTCTTTCATTTGTTTTGCTTAAAGAAAACAAATTGATGGAGCAAATCTCAAAAGAAATCCAGGAAGTGATGAGATTAAGATCAAGTACCTCTGACAGCCATGCTAACAATGCATTTTTAAGAATGCTAAAATCCACTGTTCTCGATACAGGAATAGACATGGATAAACCATTCTATTATGCAGGTTACAATATAGGTGTTAATGTCATATCAAAAGAGGTTAAAGCCAATACACTAAAAGATGTGTTAAAAGAATTTGCGCAAATGTGGGAAGAACTCAAGCTCGGAACTGTAGAATTAATGGGAGAAAATAAAATCCAGGTAAAAGACTGTTACCAATGCGGGAATATGCCAAACATCGGAAAACTGCTTTGCTCAAGTGATGCTGGAATACTTGCAGGCGTTCTGGATACAATTTTCGGGAAGAGATATTGTGTAATAGAAACAAAGTGCTGGGGGACAGGGTATGATTTATGTGAGTTTGAGATCAAGGAATTGTAGCGTTATCAAAGCAACTCACTCTCAATTCAACAAGCGAAACCTTTATCTGAAATTACCTTTCACATATATACGAGAGAGGGATAATGAATTTATTATTTCAATCTTGATACGAAAATGGAGGAAAATATGCCAAAAATAGTTGTAGTCTATCTCAGTACGTCGGGAAATACAAAAAAAATGGCAGATGCTATAGTAGAAGGTGCCCAGTCAAGAAACGTTGATGCAGTTGCCATGAATTTCCACGAAGCAAAAATTGAAGAATTGAAAAGCGCAGATGCAATAGCTCTTGGGTCTTCAACATTTCATTATAAGATGCTGCCGCCCATGGAAAAATTTATTGAAAGCCTCAGTAAAATCAATGCAAAAGGCAAGTTTGGTGGAGCGTTTGGCTCCTATGGCTGGAGCGGCGAGGCGCCCGGTATGATCGCGGAAAAGATGCGTGAAATTGGAATGAAAGTTATTGATCCGGTGTTACGAGTCCAGTATACACCTGAAGAAAAAGATCTGAAAGAGTGCAAGAGGCTTGGAAAAGACCTGGCAAATAAAGTGAAAAAAGCATGAAGGAGGTGAAAATATGCTGTGCGTATTGTGGTTCGAGTGGGCTCCAGAGAATACAGCAAAAGTTCTGGAACT
>JAJRAP010000291.1 GCA_028679855.1 Candidatus Methanoperedens sp. | reverse complement strand
CCGCGATGTGGTCCGGGAGTGTTTCTCGGAGAGCACAAGAACCGCCTTTCATGCGGAAAGTGCGGATATACCGAGTTCAAGAAATAAAAATACTATAAATTAAATAACACTGCAACCAATTAAGCCGCAGAAACATGCCACCAGTAAAACTCACAGACACGACCCTCAGGGACGCACACCAGTCTCTCATCGCCACCAGGATGAGGACAAGAGATATGCTTCCCATAGTAGAGAAGATGGACGAAATAGGCTTCTTCTCCCTTGAAGTATGGGGCGGCGCGACCTTTGACTCCTCGATACGCTACCTTAACGAAGACCCTTGGGACAGGCTTCGCGCTCTTAAAAAGACCATCAAAAAGACACCTCTCCAGATGCTGCTGAGGGGGCAGAACCTCGTTGGTTACAGGCATTATTCAGATGACATCGTTGTGAAATTCGTGGAGCACGCGGCTGAGTCTGGTATTGATATCTTCAGGATTTTTGATGCTGTCAATGATGTAAGGAACATGGAAGTATCCATTAAAACTGCAAAACGCGTAGGTGCCCATGTGCAGGGAACAGTATGCTACACCATAAGTCCCGTACACCCCATCCCACTGTATGTCAAAATGGCAAAGGAGCTTGAAGAAATGGGGTGCGACTCTCTGTGCATAAAGGACATGGCAGGTCTCATATCGCCAAAGAACGCTTATGATCTTGTCAAAGCCCTGAAAGAAGAGATAAGCATCCCGGTTGACCTGCACTCTCACTGCACAAGCGGCATGGCTCCCATGAGCTATCTCTTTGCATGTGAGGCAGGAGTGGACATCCTGGACACAGCATTCTCACCCTTTGCATGGGGCACATCCCAGCCGCCCACTGAGACCATGGTGGCTGCTCTGAGGGGGACGCCTTACGAAACCGGTCTTGACCTTATCCTGCTCACTGAGATCAAGAAATATTTCGAGGATATCAAGGAAAAATACCGGGGCATCCTCGACCCCATATCCGAGCGGATCGACACAAATGTATTGAAATACCAGATCCCAGGAGGCATGCTCTCAAATCTTGTATCACAATTAAAGGAACAGAACGCGCTTGATAAATACGAAGCCGTGCTGGCTGAGATGCCAAGGGTGCGCGAGGAACTTGGCTATCCCCCGCTTGTGACACCGACGAGCCAGATAGTAGGGACACAGGCAGTTCTTAACGTATTGATGGGTGAGCGCTACAAGGTCGTACCGAAAGAAGTAAGGGATTATGTCAAAGGACTGTATGGACGAACTCCTGCCCCCATCAGCAAAGAGATAATCGCGAAAATACTAGGTGATGATAAACCCATAACCGTCCGCCCAGCAGACCTGCTTCCACCTGAGCTTGAAAGGGTCACAAAAGAAGCACAGGAGCTAGGGATCGTCAAGAAACCGGAGGACATACTCACGTATGCCCTGTATCCTGCAATAGCCCCCAAATTCTTAAGGGGGGAGACAAAGGAAGAGATACTTGAGATTCCAAAACCCGGCAATGGAAAGGCTGCACCATTACCCACAGAGTTCAGGGTAGAAGTTGACGGAGATGAATTCAATGTGAAGATCCTTTCTGCGGGCGGAGGAATGACTATTAGCGATGCGCCCGGACAGGAGCGCCCTAAACAGATGGACGGCTCAATAACTGCCAGCATGCAGGGCATGGTACTCAAGATAAAGGTCAAAAAGGGCGATAGTGTTGCCAAAGGCGATGTTGTGATGGTGCTTGAAGCTATGAAGATGGAGAACAACATCCACGCACCGCACGGCGGTACCGTAAAGGACGTATTCGTAAAAGAAGGCAATACCGTGAGCGCTGGCGATGCGCTGCTAATGATCGGGTAGATATGTTCAGAAAAGTATTGATCGCCAACCGCGGAGAGATCGCGATCCGTGTAATGCGAGCATGCAGGGAGCTTGGCGTAAAGACAGTGGCTGTATATTCGGAAGTAGATAAGAACGCACTCTTTGCGAAGTATGCGGATGAAGCATATCCGATCGGTCCCGCTCCCGCAAGCCAGAGTTACCTTAACATGGATGTCATTCTGGATGTGGCGCATAAGGCTTCCGCTGAAGGGATACATCCCGGTTACGGTTTTCTTTCAGAGAACGCGGAATTCTCTGAAAGGTGCGAGAAAGAAGGAATAAAATTTATCGGACCTTCTGGAAAAACCATAAAGAGCGTGGGCAGCAAAATAGCTGCAAAAAAAACCATGGCTGTCGCCGGTATCCCCATAATACCCGGAAGCGAGAGCGGTATTAGTGACTTAGATGAAGCCCGGGATATAGCCTCCAGAATAGGTTATCCAGTTATTGTTAAAGCATCTGCGGGCGGAGGTGGTATCGGTATGAAGGTCGTGAGAAAAGGGGAAGAGCTTGTACCTTCGATCGAGTCAGCCCAGAGGGTAGCAAAATCATCATTTAGTGACTCAACAGTGTTCATAGAGAAATATCTTGAAGAGCCGCGGCATATCGAGTTCCAGATACTTGCAGATTCATACGGGAATATCATACACGTGGGAGACCGTGAATGCTCGATACAGAGGAGGCACCAGAAACTCATAGAGGAGTCACCATCTCCCGTAATGACACCGAAATTGCGAAAAAAGATGGGCGCTGACGCGGTAAAGGCTGCCGCAACCATCAATTATACTAACGCAGGAACCATCGAGTTCCTTTATTCAAAGGGGAATTATTACTTCCTTGAAATGAACACAAGGCTTCAGGTAGAGCATCCGATCACTGAAGTTGTGACCGGCGTAGACCTTGCCAAGGAGCAGTTG
>JAJRAP010000290.1 GCA_028679855.1 Candidatus Methanoperedens sp. | reverse complement strand
TAATACGATTCATCCTGAAACAGAGATCGAGTGGATGTAATGGAAGAACTTAACGCTGAAAGGATAATCGAGATCCATAATGATATTGTAAAGGATTACGGCGGAACATGTGGATTATTGACTCAGGGAACGCTTGAGTTACTGGTTTATAAAGTGAACCGTGAAAAAGATGTATTCAGAGAAAAAGCAAAAGCTACATCTGCGCCAATCTTCTAAGCGCTTTATCATGTCTTCTTTTTGTTTCTCCGAGAATTATTTTTTGCCTCTGCGTAAGCCCCTTATCCTTCGCCTTTTTCGAATTGCTTTCATTACATCCATAATATCCCATCCATTTTCATCTTACCATCCATCTCTCAACAAAAGCTTATCTGTTGAACTTCTTCATATTCCTAACCATCGAATCAAGAAGAGAAGGAACATCTATCTGTTTCTCAGCCTCAGCCACCTCTTCATGTTTTGCAGCCGTGGATGGATATTCCGGCACTGCAAGGCAGTATGTGGCTGGTTTTGTAGAAGGTTCAAAAGTGCCTATCTTTCTTGCGATGTCAGTGATCTCAAGCTTATCAAGACCAATAAGTGGATGATATATTGGGAATTCCATACCATACATCTCTGCAAGCATATTCTGTGAAGTCTGGGAAGCCACCTGACCCAATGAAGAGCCAGTGATTATCCCGTGCGCTCCTTCGATCTTCAGCACCTCTGAGGCAATGCGGTACATCATTCTCCTGCACATGACACAGTTCAGCCTGTTATTGCAGTTTGAGAGGAAAGCAAGGAGATTTTCCCCATGCGGGGCCTCATATATGGTGAATTTTTTCTGCGGCGACCATTTCTGGAGTACATCGATGCACTGCATAGCTCTTTCTCGCGTAGTATCATCAGAGAACGGCTCGTTGTTAAGATACAACGGGATTATCTCGCAGCCCCGCTTCATTATGAGCCAGGCTGCAACAGGTGAGTCAATGCCCCCGGAGATTAGCGCGACCATCTTGCCCTGCGTTCCCAGTGGAAGACCCCCAACACCTTTCGTCGAACCAGTGAACACATATCCTTTTTTCTGCCTTATTTCCACGAATATCTCAACATCCGGGTTATCAAGATCAACGTGGATATCCTTATTTACCAAATAAACAGCATCACCGCAAGCAATTGCTGCATCGCGCGAGGTAAAATCATGGTTCCCTGCGCGCCTTGCTCTTATCGCGAAGGACTGACCTTCCCGGATAACGCCAGTTGAAACCTCTGCACAAAGCCGGGATGCTGAATCAAGGGTCGCCTCGCATGTATATGCCGGGCTTGCTGAGACAACCCCAAAGACCTTTACAGCGCTTTGTAAAGCCTTTGGATCATCAGAGTGAATGAAGATCCTCCCCATTTCGCGGCTTATGTCTGTGTATGAGCTTCCATCAGCGCGGAGCATTGCCTTCAGGTTTTTAATCAGTACGGACTCATACATTGCCCTGACTCTCTTGCTTTTCAGGGCGAGTTCATCGTACCTGATTATAATAATGTCTGCTGGATTCACCGGGTCATCATTGTTATTACAGGATTTAAGATTAACGAACGTTAATACTTTCATCCTGCTTTAGAAAACTTATTTGCTAAAAAAGAACTATTAAGAACTTATGAGAACCGTTTATCTTGCAGCGCCGCTTTTTTCTGAAGCTGAACTTGACTTTAACCGCATGCTCAGGAATGAGATCAAAAGATGTGGTTTCAATGTCTTCCTGCCGCAGGAAGATTCAAATAACGTGAAAGACAGGGATGACCGCCAGATGATAATCTTTCGCAAGAACGAAGCTGCGATCAAAAGCTCAGATATAATTGTCGCTGTTGTCGATGGTGCTGATGTGGATTCAGGCACTGCCTGGGAAATAGGATATGCTTACGCGCTGGGTAAGTCAATACTCGGATTGAGGACTGATTTCAGGACGCTTGGGATCGAAGGAACGGTGAATCTGATGATAGAGAGGTCTGCAGTACTCTTTGCGAGCATTCCAGAGCTGTTAAATCGTTTGAAATTAATGGAGGATTTATGAAAATAACAGGTATTTCAGGAAGCCCGAATTTTAGAGGGAACAACGAAAAATTAATTGATATTGCCCTTGGCATTGCAGAAGAACGTGGATTTGAAACCGACAGGATTTTGCTTTCAAAACTCAATGTTTCACCCTGCAATGACTGTGGAATATGCAGGAAAGAGAAAAACTGTCCAATTGAAGATGACATGGCTGGTATCAATGAAAAGCTTGAGACAAGCGATGCAATCATCGTATCGTCGCCCGTTTTCTTCGGTTGTGTAACTGCGCAATTAAAGGCGCTTTTTGACCGCAGCATTGTCCTTCGAAGGAATGGACTTTTGCTGAAAGGCAAAGTTGGCGGGGCTATAGCGGTGGGCGGAGCCCGCAACGGAGGGCAGGAATTCACCATCCAGGCGATACATTCATGGATGCATATCCATGGCATGCTGGTTGTTGGGGACATGAATCACTTCGGAGGCATATCCCTGAAACCTGTGGAATCGGATGATGTGGGTTTGAAGACCGTAAAAGATACTGTGAACCTGATGTGCGATACGCTTTCGAGATTCAAGTAAATGAACGAATATCATTTAAGCAAATTGTTCTCAAAACCGAAAGACGGAGAATATGTACCCATAACATTTGTTGAGTTCAGACAAAGACTTGTGGGCTGGTCCCCTGAACTCAGGAGAAGCATGTACGTTGAGAGGGAAGATGATAAAGAAAAACTGAAAAGGATCAGGGAAGTGAATGTGATGACCGCGATAAATCATATCTCAGGGAGAACTTCTTCCATAGAACTCACTGATGAAGAGAAACTCCAGTTCGAGGAAGTGTATTCCGATTTCCTTAAAAAAGGCGGTCAGTTAATGTACACCCGCAAAAAGCTCGGGGCAAGGACTGTTTCTTTTTTTGAACTGAGAGAAGCTGAAAAAAGGGCTATTGATACCCCTGGAAAAAGTCTGCTTTCTGACAGGATGTAGAAAAGGAGGAAGTGATGTGAAATCAATAGGGCCAGCACTGTCCGAGCGCCACGACAGCCATCAGTTCATACGACGCAGGTGCGCAAAGAACCGTATTCACATCTTCTTATACTAAATCTCTTCGGATTTTTTTTCCAGGTAATAGAAAGTCAGGGCGCAAGTCATGACAGTAAGGGCTGCCGCCGCCCACATGGCTGCTGTGACGCTTCCTTCCGGGATAATGGGATGCGTGCCAGCTATCACATAATCCATAAGGTCAGAAACAATAAAAAACCCGAGTATCAATAGATAATTTCCCATTTTCAGTTTTTTCATCTCTTTCAGGAGCGTAGCAGCTACAGCCATCATTCCAATATGAAGCAGGAGTATCACTATGCGAAAATCCCGTGTGGCAGGTGAAAAGTAATAATCATGATTCCAGAACAAGACGAATATTGTCCATAAACCCACTTTATTGAGTCCGATAAATGCGAACGCATCAAAGGTGTTAGACCGCGCCCCGAATGAATAAAAAATAAGTATCAGGACATACATGAATGTGAAAAAAGGACTGTCTGGAACGAAAAGCCAGAGATAGAATGGTGTTATTTTGAACTGCCACTGATAATAGTAAAAACCAAAAAGCATCCCGATGATGCAGGATATCAGCATTATTATCCTCACCCGCGGCTCTTTCTTGAACCAGAAAAAGAAATCAATGATATTCATTACATCATTCCTGCCCGTTCTTTAGCGGGCGCGCAGGCACACCTCCCACGAAGCCGGAAACGTCACTGTTCACGAGAGAGTGCGCTGACACGACGCTGCCGTCGGCTATCGTGACGCCGGGGAGGATGGTAACATTCGCGCCTATTGTCACGTTCTTCCCGATAATGACTTTCCCTATCCTGTATTCATTTACAAGGAACTCATGGCAAAGGATGGTGGAATTGAATCCTATTATACTGTTGTCCCCGATCTCGATAAGTTCAGGAAAAAACACATCCATAGTCACCTCAAGCCCTACTGAAACATTTTCGCCAACTTTCATGCCCATTGCACAATAGAGGAAGTTCTTGAGCCGCAACGAAGGTGAGATGCGGGCAAGGCACACGCAGAAATAATTGAACGCTACCCTAAATGGAGAAACGATCTCTTCCCAGTACCAGAGGGAATTGAAGCTTCCTTTTGATCTGAAGGTTTCAAGACGGCGCATGATGTACTATTATGGCGGTGACCAACATATAAATTGGCACGAATTAATTCATGCTATATCCTCTTCTGCACGGTCTTCCATGAATTCGTGATTAGAAAACTCTCCTCCATATTTTCCACCATACCCTCGAATTTTTTCATTGGCACAGAGAATGTGAGTTCATCCTTCCCAACATAAGGACGGGCTGATATGTCGAACATCCCGACAACGCCTCTGGGACGCAGGGAGTCTTTCTCAAGATATGGCTGCTGGACAATGGAATTGCATCCTGCGCCCATCGGGGAAAACACGCCGTTAGGCTCTGCCTCCTCGAAGTTCGCAAGGGTGAAAAGACCTGAGAGAACATCAGGTTTTGCATAGAAGATCACAACATCAGGTTCGTCCTGGCTATCGAGCATGTCCCACCTCTTGAATACTATGAATCTAGCAGGGGCTTTGAAATGCGGTGCGTTCTTCATCATCTCTTTGACTATCTCAGGGGACTTCTTGTAACGTTCGCCTTCAAGTTTTCCCGGGATGCCGCATGAGAGAAAATACTCAAAACCAGGCATTAGCTTTTCCAAAAAGCCCAGGTACCTTTTCCCGCCAAAGCAACCTATTGAGTCCGCATTAAAACATAGCGAGCGCCCTTTCCTTACACCTGAGATGGCGCCTATGACGCATCTTGAAACTGAGCCTGGTGTTGCGAGTTCTGCGCTTCCTTCCGTGTCGGTGTAATAGAAGGCAAGGGGAAGTTCCGCATCGTTGAAATATTTTTTCCAGAGCGAGATGAATTTTTCTTTTAGTTCCATGTCCATACAAGATCCTCCTTTAATGTCACAGGGATATATTGATAATAAGACATAAAGATGCGCCATAAATGCGACATCTGTGGAAAAGAGATGAAAGCAGTGGATGGTGTATTAGTATTATTGATCAATACAGACCTTCATTATCTATTTGTATCCTTGCCATCTCTACTGCTTGTTTTGTATAATCCTTTCGGTTTATTCGTCCCCCGGTAAGCCAGCCTATTATGCCCATTTCATAACCTATATCGGGTCTCCCTGAAACAGGCAAAAATGCCTCTGAGATCGTTATCCCCTCCTCTACCACCATCCTCGTACATTCGGGGGGGTACTCAAAAGCAGGACCAAGACCAAGATATATCCTGCTGCCGTCGTAAACTGCACAGCAGCAGAAATTCATATATCCGCTCACTGTCTCAGGGACACTGGATATCCCGTCCTCGATGCCAACAGAATACGAGCAATCCCCGAAAGCCCCTTTTGCCCTGTTTATCGAGCCTCGTATGATCTCATCAAGGCCTACGGGTTGTTCCCGCACACCAGAAGGAAATGAAACACCTTCCACATGATATGATGGGAATACCTCCTTCACAGCATTGATCTTGTTCTGGTTCAACGAAGCCACGATGATACGTTTCATGGATGGGATCTCTTACTATTGTTATTTTTGTTATTGAAGAATTTAATGAAATACTTCCACCCTGTCTTGCATAAT
>JAJRAP010000289.1 GCA_028679855.1 Candidatus Methanoperedens sp. | reverse complement strand
TTTATTAAAAACTCCTTTATTTTTTCGAGATCTTTTATGCGTTTAAATCTGGATTCTCCCTGTTCTTTATCGACAAGAATGATATTGCTCAGTTCTGTCATATCAACCACAACTGGGGAATGCGTTGTGATTATTGCCTGCGTATCTCCTATTCCGATCGTGTCTAAAATGAGTTCTAATGTGGATGGGTGAAGGGAGTTCTCGATTTCATCGATTATGAGCAGGGGAGGTTTTAAGTAAATCGCTATGAGTACAGTTAAAATTTTATAGAATCCATCTGAGGTGTTGGGCGGTAAAAGTTCAAGTCCGTCCTCAAAAAATTTAATCATTACCCTGCCATCATCAGTAAGATGCGGGCGCACATCTATTTTTGGAAAAACCATTGTAAGGGGATTGTATATTTGTTCCGGAATTTTGCCTTCCTTGAGATAAATAGTGTGATATACGCTTGCGATGTTGGTTCCGTCTTCTTTGAGAGTTTCTTCTCTTCTGAAAGGTTGGGGAACTTTCATTGATCGAATATTAAGTGGATATAAAATCGATAGTTTACGAAAAGATTCTATTATCGAACCTTTTGCTATTTCAAAAAATGATTCAGGAAGCAAAAAAAGTGTGCCATCTTCAAATTCATCTTCATAGAACATTGCTGGGCATAAAATCGTAATTTCTTCAGGCTTTTTACTTATTTGAGAACTCCATATTGAAGCTGGAAAATTGGACAATATGAAACGTTTACCTGTCTTTTTTTCTGTGAAATCATCGCCTACAGATAGATCAAAGAATGAATACTCTAAAAGTTTTTTTTCAAAATCTACTTGATATCTTATCTCTTTTGTTAACCGACTTTTTAGTTTCTTTAGCTTTGCCCTTGCTTTAGGCGATGCTTCATATTTTAGATGATTTTTAATAACATCATCAATGAAATCTGGATTATGTATAATTACATTCCATTCACCCTCTTTCTCAAACCTCACATAACCTCTGACATCCAAAACCTCCCTCAAAATCTGGAACTTCCCGCCAGCACCAGTACAGGCAATCTCAAAATAGACATCATATCCTTCAATATCAAAAAGCAGACCAATTGTTATCGAAAGCTCTTCCTTTCTCTGCCACACTACATTATTATAACCCCACCATTCTAAAAATGGGAAACTATCTTTATCTGCGTAAATCTTCTTCAAAAGCCTGAATGCTTCCACCAAATTCGATTTCCCCGAAGCGTTCGCCCCCACCACTACATTTAGCTTACCAATATCAATTTCACAATCATGAAGGCTTTTGAAATTCTTGATAAAAACCTTTTTAAGAGACGCTTTCACCATCAAAGTATTATTTAAGGAGCATACTATTTAAATTTTTGTAACAAAAATTTCCTTATGCCCAGGGTATCGGCTTTGCTATACCCATCCAGCCTGCCGTGTGGATAGCAGAGCAGCTCCGGGAGCATGACGAGATCGTGAGAGACCCTGTATAAGCATAAAGTCGGTGACAGTGTCACGGTGGAATTGTGGAGGGAACAGAGCAATATGAAGTTTAAGACTGTTCTTGAGAAATCACCTTCCATGAGACCGCAAACTCGCTGATGATCCGGTTTCCGATGTATCTTCCCTGCCAATTAAACCGGCTCCCAGAAGTATAAACCCTCCTCCAAGAACAGTAGAAAATGCTATCGGTTCACTCAGGATCATGAACGCAAAAACTACTGCACTAACAGGCTCAAGCAAGCTGATTATGCTGGCGCTCTGGGCTCTTACCAGCCTCAGTCCGTTGAAATAAAGTATCCCGCCAATAGCAGTTGGTAACAATCCGAACAGTATAATAAGATACAGGTCGTTTTTCAGAACGTCAGCACTTACTGCAAAAGCATTAGGAGAAAATACTATGATGGAAATTATCATAGACCACGTCGCTTGGGCTGTGCCTGTATAAATATCCTTGATTTTCCTTGAAGTCAGTATCATCAAAGCGAATAATAGACCTGAGGCAAGTCCCAGCGCCACACCGATGACATTTATGCCATTCTGTGTCTGTGGCTGTACGACCATTACAACCCCAGTAACTGACAGCGCAAGCGCGATAATACTTCGGGACGTGATTTTCTCTTTCAGGACGAGAGGGGAAAGGAGAGTGATATATATCGGAGTAGTATAAAGCAGGAGAACAGCGATAGATACTGTTGTGTATCTGATCGAATAAAAATTAGCCATCACTGCAGCAGCCTCGAATAAACCGAGCATAAGCAGATATCTCTTTTTTTCTTTGAGCTTCATCTCGAAAAACCTGCCTGAGACTGCAAGATACAGGGTTACTGCCGCAAGTCCGAACAGCAACCTGTAGAAGATAATGGAACCCAGCGGCATATCATCTATGAGTTTTATGAAAATCCCTATGAGTCCATAAAGGATGCTTGCTGCGATCACCTGAGAGTAACCTTTGAGAATAGACATCGTTACATCACCCTTTTACCTGGTGGCGCCTGATATCCTTTTGATGAACCACTTCACAGGAATGAACACGGAGACACGCTGCTGATATTTCATGTATTCATCCCCGAAAGCAGAAACCAGACGCCTCTCTTCGATGAATGCTCCTGCAATGAAATATATGGAAACAAGCGCTGCCGCTGTGAAGTCGAGCAGAGTCATTTCGGTCTTTGTGAATATGAGGAGGATACCTGCCGTATATAGCGGGTGGCGGACGATCCCGTAAGCTCCGCCAGTTATGAGCCTGCTAATGGCGCTCTTCTGCCTTAGACCTGCGAATTCAAGCATATCAATCTGCAGCGCAGCATATAAGAATAATCCGAGCGACAGCAGGCGGAGAATGTGTATGACCCAAAAAAGCCATGCTGGAACGCTGTAAAGCAGTGGTGTTGATAATGATGAAGTCATCCATATCCAGAAAGCAGGAGCGACCGTGATGAAACTTATGATATTATATATTAACCTGTAATACCTAAACCTTTCATTGAGTATCTTTTCCGCCCTTTTTTTAATATAGGCCGTTGCCAAAAGGCTGTGTAAAAATGCGAATCCAATAAAATAGAATACAAAGGTTGAGATAATGCTCATAGTATGTTCTTAAAAAATTCCTTATGCTCTCCCATCATTCAAACTCTATCGTCGCCGGCGGCTTTGGCGTGATATCGTAAAGCACCCTCGCTACACTGGGGATCTCACTCGTGATGCGCGACTCTATCTTCCTCAGCGCTTCCCAGGGAAGTTCCATTGCCTCAGCCGTCATCCCATCCCTTGAACTAACGGCGCGCACAGCAATTATCCATCCATGTACCCGGTTATCGCCCTTCACCCCTGTCCCTTTTTCGATAAGCGCAGCAAATGTCTGCCAGGGGGCGAACTGCTCCACAAGTTCTTCTTCCACTATGGCATTGGCAGCTCTCACCACGTCAAGCTTTTCTTCTGTCACTTCGCCGATTATCCTGACTGAGAGCCCAGGTCCAGGGAACGGCATCCTGTCAGATATCTCCCTGGGGAACCCCAGCGCCCTTGCCACCTCACGCACCTCATCCTTATAGAGATCCTGGATAGGCTCGACTATGCCTTCAAAATCGATAACAGAGGGAAGACCGCCCACGTTGTGATGGCTCTTTATCCCGCCTTCGGACTCTATCCTGTCAGGATATATCGTCCCCTGGATAAGGTATCTCGCGCCCAGTTTGCGGGCTTCTCTCTCAAATTCCCTGATAAATGCCTCGCCCACTGCCTTTCTTTTTTTCTCAGGGTCTATCTGACCTTTCAACGCGCGAAGGAAATTCTCTTTACCATCTATCACCGTGAGGTTCATGCTCGCGAATATTTTCTTTATTCTTTCAGTCTCCCCTTTGCGCATAAGTCCTGTGTCGATGTAGATGGGCGTAAGCTGGTCTCCGATCGCCCTGTGAGCCAGCACTGCGCAGACCGAGCTATCCACACCTCCTGAGAGTGCGATAATTGCCCTGCCCTTCACGTCTTTTCTTATCTTCTCGATGCTGTCATGTATGAATTTATCAACTTTTAGCATTTTACACTTACTTATTTTTCCTGCTTTAAATGGTTTTACATGGATAACTGCATTTTTTATTTCAATGAAAGATAGAAAAAATAAATAGAAGCCAATATTAAAATTGTCCCGAGTACCCTGTCGATCATGACTCCTTTTTCGTTGAGCTCTGCGCGTATTGCTTTTCCAGCTGTGCCTCCTATGGAACTTATGATAACAAGAGGAAGCACAAGGCTGCCCAGTGCATAGGCTATGCGTTCATCAAACAGGACAACGCTTCTACCAAGAAACGCAACGATGCCGCCCAGAGGCACGATGACAAGCAGTGTGCCGAGACCGAAAGGGAGGGTGAGCAGAAGCGCATCACGGACATTTCGTTCTTCTTTATTTTCACCTGTCACATAACCCATGAGGGCAAGGCACAGCACGCTGTTGCAGGGACATAGCCCTGCAAGGATGCCGAAAACCAAAAAGCCCCAGAAGGTAGGATCGAGAGCCATGTTAGTTCTGCTTTATATCGATTTTTTCTTCTTTGAATTTCTTTAATAATTCCTCTAAAAATTCAGAAAAATCAGAAATAAATATTTTCGGATCGAACATGCCCAGGTCAGGTTTTTCTTTGAAAAGCATTTTGATAGAGGGTAAATCAATGATTTTGGTAATGATATCTTTTTCATTATTATGCACGTTCGGAAGTATACTCGGATTTTCATTTGCGACATCTTTAATGATATTTTTGATTTTTTCGATATCCGAGGCATGCGACACTTTCAATGATACCGGGACCTCAACAAAACCCGATTTTGTATAGTTTATGATTATGGATGAGATCAGTACAGAATTAGGTATGTAATACAGCCTACCGCTCCTATCCCTTAAAACAGTACGTGTCAGCGTAATATCCTTTATATTGGATATGCCTGTCCCGCCGCCTATTTCAACCCAGTCATCAAGCTGGATCGGTCTGTTTACTGCTATCAATATGCCGGCTATAATATTCTGGATTATCTGCTGGGATGCAAAGGCTACTGCTATGCCCATGATGCCCAGCGAGGCGACAAATGCCTTAAAATCCAGTCCCAGCACATAATAAATACCGACGAAGAATCCTGCGGTATACACTGAATACTCCGTTACCTTAGCTATTAATTTTGAATTACGCAGGGGAAGCCTCCCATTCAGTAATCTCCTGATTAAAGCGTACGATGCATTACCTGCGACTTTAAAAATCTTCTACAAATGAATGATTTCAAATACGATAAAGAGTAATCAAAGAACAGGGATTAACTATGATAGATTTTGACGACATGGTTACGGCGGCTGTGGAGAAGGTTATTCCGAGCGTAGTGAACATCAGTGAAGTAAAGCTGATGAAGGATGCATACCTGCACGTTCATCCTGTCCCGGGTGTGGGCTCAGGCTTTATTATCGATAAAGAGGGCTGCATACTCACCAATGCGCATGTGGTGCTGGGTTCGCAGGAGATAAAAGTGTCTCTGGAAGATGGTAGGACGTTCCCGGGAGAACTTCGTGGCATCGATGTCATGATGGACCTTGCGGTCATCCACATAGATGCAACCAACCTGCCGGTGCCGGAGATGGCAAAAAATAACGCTCTCAGAATTGGTCAGATGGCAATAGCGATCGGAAGCCCCCTTGGTCTTGTCGGAGGACCTACGGTCACAGCAGGTGTTGTGAGTGCTCTCAACCGTTCCATCCAGACAGAAGCCACATTCATGGAAGGGCTGATACAAACTGATGCCGCCATCAATCCAGGCAACAGCGGAGGACCGCTTATCAACAGCAAAGGCGTGGTGATAGGGATTAACAGCGCCATCATACCGTTTGCCCAGGGCATCGGGTTTGCAATACCCATCCAGCCTGCCATGTGGATAGCAGAACAGCTTCGTGAGCACGGGGAGATCGTAAGACCCTGGATCAGCATGAATGCTGTTGATGTCAATCCCAAGATGGTTGCGTACTACAAGTTGCATGTCGAGAAAGGGGTAATGGTGACAAAAGTGGTGCCAGGAAGCGAAGCAGACAGGTCAGGCATCGCAGTAGGAGATATACTTGTACGTATGAACAAAGTGCAGATAAACAGCGTCCGTGACCTTATCAAGGTCATGAACCAGCATAAAGTTGGAGACAGGATCACAGTGGAGTTATTCCGGGGGCAGAGCAATCTGAAGACAACAACAGTCCTCGAAAAGGCGCCTTCGATGAAACCCCCAACTCGCTGATCATCCATGTCTCGATATGCCTTCCCTGCTGATATTTCCTGTATCTGTCCCCGAAGGTAGAAACCAGCCGCCTCTCTTCGATGTACGCTCCTGTAATGAAATAAATAGAAACAAGCGCCGCTGCTGTGAGATCAAGCAGTGTCATTTCGGGTTTCGTGAATATCAGAATAATGCCAGCCAAATATAGCGGATGACGGACTATTCTGTAGACTCCGTCTGTTATTAGCTTGCTTTCACTCTTACTTTGCCTGAGCCCCGCGAATTCAAGCAGATCTTTCTGGAGCAAAGCATACGCGAATAACCCGACCGCGAGGAGTTGTAATAATGTCAAAAAAGGAGACAAATATTCAGGAAAGATGTAGATACGAGATGTCGAAGATGATGATGTCATCCATACAAGAAAGGCAGGTTTTAAGTAAATAATTCGAATTTGAATATCGTTCCGGTTATCAAGACTTTATGAGTGAATGAATATATATCTTACCTGAACAAATATATGTTACGGAGGTAAAATCATGGGCGTTAAAAAAATCGGTGAGAAATACAAATGCAGTGTTTGTGGAAATGAGGTTGTTGTAACAAAGGTGGGCGGAGGGACGCTTGTCTGCTGCGGGAAGGATATGGAACTGGTCAAATAGGTTCAAAAAAAGATGAAAAATTGAGATGCTGGCATTAATGACATTAGCGGCAATAGGCGATGTCATACCGATAATTGCTATTATGGCGGGGTTATGGACCGTAAAGAAGGAGAGTTATAGACTAAGTTATGGCATCTGATACGCCGTTGAGAGATTTTACTGGAAAATTTACATGGGCTGACATGCTCAAAGGTCTTGTTTTCAACATATTGTACCTCTTTGTGCTTACTTTGGTCGGTGTATTGATAGTGACGGCATACAACTATTTTTACCCTGTTGACGTGACGTCTGAGGCGTCGGTATTAACGGTTGCCCTTATTTTCACGCTTTTTGTCATTTTAACCTCGTACCCACTGCCGTCCAATCGATAGCCTTGAAAAAAGCCTCGATGTAATCCGCTTTCTTAAGACCGTAATCCAACATGTAGGCATGCTCAAAGACATCCATGATAAGAAGTGGTGTCGCCCCTGAGAGATGTCCCACATCGTGCTCGTTTATCCAGGTATTAAAGAGACGTCCTGACGCTGCATCATGGTACAGCACGATCCATCCTATGCCGCGCAAGGCTCCTGTCGCCCTGAAATCCTTCTCCCAGTTCTCATAAGAGCCGAAATCCGCAGCCATCTTTTTAGATAAATTACTATTTTTATCGATCGGTTTGCCGCCTTTGACCATATTCCCGAAATATAATTCATGCAGTCTCATCCCGTTCCATTCCCAGCCGAACCTGCGCTTTAGTTCTGCGTACTCCGGAGTCGCTGCCCTTCCTTCCTTTGCAAGTGAGCTCAGCGCGTCGCTTACTTTGTTCGTGTTCGTTACATAGCCCTGGTACAGCGTAAAATGGTTCTTCAGCAGAGCATCGCTCAGACCTTTTGTCCCGAGGAGAGCCTCAAAATTTTTTTGTTCGTATGGCATATTTAAAACCCCTGTAAATTAGTATAGTCTTAGAGCTTATTATACTTTATTCTGATTTCTGCCTCTACTTGAATTTTCTCAGCAGCCTGTTGTAGAACTCATTCCCCTTCTCCTTCCTCGCAAGCCTCTCAACGATAAGCTCTGGAGTGCTGCGGGCAAGATAATTGTACCGCGGGTTCCTGTCCACGATAAGATTGAGGTTCTCATCCAGTCCCTTTGCTTCGATGCCGTCAACGCGAATCTCATGGTCCGTATTCTTAAGTATCGCCTCTGCAAGATGGCTCACGAAAACACCGATCCCATTATTGTCGTCAAGCTCCTCAAGTATCCCGGATATTATCTTTGCAGATGCGCCCGGTTCTGTTATCGATTCCATCTCGTCAGCAAGGACTATCTTGCTCTTCAAGTTCGCTACAGCAGAAAAATTCCTTATTGTGGTCTCAAAAGCCCCAGCGTCCATAGTACCTCTGGACTTCCCGAAATAATAGAATTCCTCCACCAGCCCTATCTCGCAATGCTCTGAAGGCACAGGAAAACCCATATGAGCCAGTATCACCGTCTGCGCCAGCAGTTCGAGCGTGGAAGTCTTCCCTCCCGAATTCACGCCGCTTAACAGGACAACCCGGGCGTCCTTGAGTTTCTTTATACTGCCATTAAAACTTGTCGCTCCAACAGTGTAATTTATCGGCACCACAGCATCAAGAAATAGATTTCTTCCGCCTGCGATCCCTATACCGCTATTGTTCTGGATGACAGGCATGCTCAGGTTGAACCTGCGGGAAAAACATGCTATTGCGTAACCCACATCAAAGTCAAGCACTTCGCGTACTATGAGAGATGCAGTCTCTTTCAGTTTTGAAAGCTCGCGCGCGCTGTCTCTTAGAAGGACGAGCTTTCTGGAATTAATATTTCGAAGCAGGTGGTTTTTCAGCTCATCCACTGCACGCCGGTTCACTCTGACAGGATGCGATACCTCATCACCGAAGAAATTATTAACGAATTGTGACTCAGCCGGATTCAATCCAAGTTCAGCCGCAAGCAATCGAATGGCATTACCTGTGACCGTATTATATTTTTCCCTTATCTCCTTTTCAAAAAGCTGGCTTGCGCTTCCATCCATTGCGCTCAGAAGGTCAAAACCCTTGACCGTAACTGAGCTTTTTTCAATTAGAGAGCCAAATTCTAGAGCTGCCTGGTTTTCTGCCACAGCGACAGCTTCGTTCAAACGCTCATAGATCAGGCTGCAACGGTCTATCTCATTATCCAGACCTTTCCTTAAATATGCATCTTTTGAGAGCTTAGACAGCTCTGAGGACAGGCGTTCGATCTCAAACGGTATTATTTTACTACAAAAATCAGGTGTTTGCTTCCTGATAATCCTGAAAACCGAAATAGCGCAGCTTATCGATTCAAGGTTTTTTGCAAAGAAAGCCAGTTCTTTCTCAGGAGCCACCTGACACATCTGTGCTTTCCTTATATCCACGACCTCAACGTCGATGTCCTCGGGGAAATCCATACCTGCAAGACCGCTGCTTATGAAAACATAAGAATACCCGCGTGCAGTGTCCACAGCTTCTCTTGCATCTGAAACCATATGGACGGAGATGGGAAAATTCCTGGCAGCTTCGAACTCTT
>JAJRAP010000288.1 GCA_028679855.1 Candidatus Methanoperedens sp. | reverse complement strand
ACTCCTTTGATGTCAAAAGGGAAAGTGGTTGGCGCACTTGCCCTCGGGACAAAGAAAAAGCGAATATTCACAAAGGATGACCTTGATCTATTGTTCTCAATTGGAAATGCAATAGGCATCGCTGTAAGGAATGCAAAACTTTACAAGAAGGAGAGGGATAAGGCAAGGCATATCAGAGCCCTGTACAGGATCGCCCGAGCAATTAACGCATGCATACAATGCGACATTGGGGAGATCTTTGATACCATGGTTGGCGAGATGAGGAACATCCTATCTTTTGACAGGGCAGGCATAAGCCTGACAAGAGAAGAAATGGTCGAAGTCTTCGCCCTGGCGGAGGTCATTGAGATTACAGAGCTCGGGAAAGGTATAAGGATACCCAGGGAAAAGTCTAACTGCGGATTAGTCCTTGACCGAGGAGCAGGGTTGATAAGAAGCATTGGTAAAGAAACCCCCTTCTACGAAGACGCAATTCTTTTCAAAAAAGGCATTAGATCGGTCATCCAGGTACCCCTTATCTCCAGGGGGGAAAGGATTGGGGTTTTCAGCCTTGAGAGCTGCAAGCCTGAGGCATATACTAAAAGAGACTTAAGCCTTGCCCAGGCAATCGCTGACCAGATCGCCACTTCTATCGAGAACTTGTGCCTATACGATGACCTGAAGAAGGCAAACCTTGAGCTTGAGAAAAAGCTCAAAGAATTTGAGGATTTCCACACCCTTGCAGTGGGAAGAGAGATCCGGATGATGGAACTAAAAGAAAGGATACAGAGCCTTGAGGGAAAGAAATGATTTCAATTAATAACTGACTTTCAGTCCTTCCTTTTCTGCTGCCATCAGGAAAAGTACATGTTGAATTGTTCCATAACCAGGATATCCAACATTCTTGCCTCTCAGGTCTTTAAACGAAGTTATATTGTTAGCTACAACAATCACCGAGCCTTCATCATTCATCCCAGAAATTACTCCAACCCGCGCGTCATCTATTGAGAAATCATTGCTGTTTATTCGATGAATAATAACAGGAGGTATTCCCAGACTACCGATATCCACAGTTCCGGCTTTGAAACCTTTCTGCATCTCTAATACTCCATTCTGGAACGGAGCACCTTCGGCTAAAGTAAAATTTATTCCAACATCTCTATACCAACCTTTTTTCATTGCCACATAGAATGGTAGTTCGTGGACGTCATTGATAAGGTATCCGTAACGAATTGTCACTGATTTTTCAAGAGCGAGGTCGGTAAGATTGGAATCTTTATTCTGCACAGCATATTCAACATATTTGTCGGTTATAAGTGAGTTTGCATAATCTGAGGCATTCTTGTATCCTGATTGATTCCATTTCTCCGGGTCAAAAATGCCAAAGTCCTGCATACGCTCAATAAAAGTCTCTGCTCCGGGAATATCTATGTTGTATACGAATTCAACATCCTGAAGGCTCAGGTTCGCTGCAAGGGGATCACTTATGCCCCCAAACTCCATTGCAAAGTTTATTAAGTCTTCATGGTCTGGCGAGGTGCTTTTCTTTGCATTATTAATATATTCTACTGATTTAAGCTGCACAAGAGCCGTGCGCTTGAGAATTTCATCAGCGTTTGCTGTTTTCTTATACCAGTCATAATCGTATGCAATAACACAGCAGGGATGTCCCTTCCATATTTCACCCGAGTATATCAAAGCTTTTCCAGATCCTTTGGAGATAGCTATTGAAGGATAAGGTTCCCACATTATAAACCCAGAGATTTCACCTGTCTTGAGTCTCTGCAACATATCTGGTCCGGTCATTTTCACAAGATTAATAGGCTCGCTGACTTCCGGGGCTTTTTTATTTTCAAGGCATCCTGTTATTAGTATTACCAAACTAACAATCAACAAGATTGAATTTTTCATGACTTCCCTCTGTAATTTATTATCATCTCTACAACACGATATTTAACGAATAGTATTTATAATTATGTAAACCTATGGTACTGTGCAACCAATAACAATTATATACAATCGTGATAAAATGATGTTCAAATATCTTTTATTCCTCCTGCTGCTGCTGCCCATATCAGTACTGGCATATTGTTCCATAGTCCCGTATTCCCATTCCCTGGGGGAGCAGATTGAGGCAGGCAACCTGGCTACTGCCAGGGAAGTCTCCTATCTCGTGGAAGAGCACTTCAACTGGAGTATCAAGGTTGGGAGCTACTTTGTTTCAACCCCGAGGCTGGTGTACTCGGTAGAGAATAGGGATATTGGGGGTGTCTCTGAAAGGCTGGCTCTCCTCCTGGCTTCTGTACCAGATATAGATCGGGCATACATTACTACGCCTGAAGGAATCCTCTGGGTGGACTATCCCCCAAACCCAGAGGTATGGGGAAAGAATCTATCATACCGGGACTGGTATAAGGGGGTATCCAGAGGCTGGCAGCCTTATGTATCAGAGGTATACATGCGAGAAACCCTTGAGCCGAGATATGTTGTCTCGGTGGCTATCCCGGTTAGGAACGAAAGCAGGGTGATAGGGATAGTTGTAATGCAGCATAGACTTGAAACCATCCAGAAATGGGTTGCCCCAGTTAGATTGGGCAAGACAGGAATCATCTATATCGTGGACAAGAACGGGAGGATAGTTGCCCACCCATGGGAAGACCCCAGGCAGCCTCCAGACTATTCCAGCATACCCATAGTCGGCAAGGTCTTACTTGGAGGGGAGGGAGTCGAAGAGGTCTACAGTCCTTTTGAAAATGAAAAGATGCTTGCTGCCTATGTACCTGTTAAGGGTATGGGGATGGGAGTGATAGCCCAGCAGCCAATTGAGGAAGCTTTCTCGCCAGTTACGCTTCACAAAAACCTGAGTCTGATTATCATACTTTTGACAGGAATATTCGCAGCACTCGTTGCGAGTGAGTATGATAGAAACAGGAAGTTGTATCGCAGGCTAACATTTCAGCATGAAGAGCTCAAGAGGAGAACAGGGGAACTCTCAGCCCTTTACGAGGTTGATAGGGTTGCAACACGCACACTCAACATAGACGAATTAATGACCTCGGCTCTTAACAAGCTCTTAGAGGTAACTGGCGTTGACTCTGGCGATGTTTATTTGCTGGATGAAAAAGCAGGAGAGTTGATATTAAAAGGGCAAAAGGGTATATCCCCTGAGGTTGTTCCTCTGATTGAAAGGCTGAAAATTGGGGAGGGTGTGGCAGGGGCAGCAATCCAGCAAGGAAATGTAATAACTATAAACGATATAGAAGCTGCACCACGGTCAATGACAGTGTATGCTAGAAAAATGGGAGCAAAATCAGTAGTTAGCGTTCCAATCAGCATAAGGGATAAGGTGCTCGGAGTGCTTGATCTTGTGAGCCATACCAAAAGAACTTTCACAGAGGACGAGGTGGAGCTTCTCAAGTCCATAGCTAACCAGATAGGAGTTGCGCTTGAAAACGCCAACCTCTATGAGAATCTGAAGCAGACGAACCTTGAGTTGCAGAAGAGGTTAAAGGAGCTTGAGGAATTCTCTGATATAGCGGTAGGTAGGGAACTGAGAATGATGGAACTGAAGAAAGAAATAGAAGAACTCAGGAAAAAATTAGAGGGAAATCTTTGAATAGTATTAATTTAAATGTAATAAAAGAAATAAAAGTTGGAGATCATGTTTGCAGCATACATGAAGACCATGAGAATGCCCTCTATGTAGCTGCAGCTTTTCTGAAGTTCGGGCTTGAAAACTGGGAGAAATGCCTGTATATAGGTGATAATGTTATACTCAGCAGGCTTGAAAAAATTGGGGTTGAGAAAGAATACTTTGAAAGCGGACAATTGAGTGTAGTTCCAGAACCAATGCCTGAGAACAGGATATCTCTTCTAAGGAAGAACCTTGAACTTGCTATTGAGGAAGGCTACCGCAGCCTCAGGGTTGCCCAGGAAATGGTGCCCTCTGATAAGCTGATGGAATATGAGGAGGAGTTGAATGAATTCTATCTAAAAAACCCAGCCATCGGGCTATGTCAGTATGTGAAGAATTTATTCGGTGCAGAAGCCCTGCTAAGGGCTGTGAAAACGCATCCAGAGGTCGTTGCCCAGGGCATGGTATGCGCAAATCCACTCTATTTTTCTCCTGTGGAAAAAGAAGTAGAGAAGGAACTCCATGCCTTCCTTGGATTGCTCGCATGCAAGACTTTGAAGGAAAAGCAGCTTGTTGAGTGCAATATACGAGCCGAGGAGATACTGAAGGAAAGGACAAGAAAATTGCAGGACAGCAGGGATGCAATATTCAACATGCTGAAGGACATGGATGAGTCCTATAAGAAACTCCAGAAGGCATACCAGGAATTGCAGACCCTTGATAAAATGAAGGACGAGTTCATTTCAAACGTTTCTCATGAACTAAAAACACCGCTTATCTCGATAAAAGGATACGGGGAATTATTGTTCGATGAAAAACTGGGATGCCTTTCAGGCGAACAAAAAAAGAGTCTTGAAGCTATAATAAGGAACGCTGATAGATTGACACGTTTGATAAATTCCATATTGCTGATTGGCAGGCTGCATGCCGGCAAAATTGATTTTCACTTTGAACCCCTGGATCTGGATGAAATAGTCCGGATGTGCGCAGGTGATTTTAAAAGCATGATGGATGCCAAACAGATCATCCTTGATAAAGACGTAACAGGAGTATCAAAAGTCAAGGGCGATAAGGATAAATTTGTGGAAGTGGTCAGCAATCTTCTTGATAATTCAATAAAATTCACACCTGTAGGTGGGAAGATAAAAATAAAGGCATGGGATGAAGCGGAGTATGTGCACTTCACATTATCAGATAACGGGATTGGTATTCCCGCTGATCTTATACCAAAATTATTCACGCGTTTTTTTCAGGTTGATGCTTCTGCATCGAGAAAGTACGGCGGCACTGGTCTGGGATTGTACATATCAAAGAACATTGTGGATGCGTTTCATGGTAAAATCTGGATTGAAAGTGAGGTTGGAAAAGGAACTACTGTTAATGTACTATTACCTGCTGCCAGAGAAATGTTACCTATCGGTTTTTGATTTTCACAAATATCCTCTTCCTTGTTACTGGTACCAGTTTTTTCCATTCTATGGTAGAATCTTTTTCAATCTTGAAATCTTCTGCCGTAGTATCTGGTGGCTTTCCATTTACTTCATACGTATATAAGCCAGGTTCGCCGTCTATGGATATCACAAATTCTTTATCACGCACTTCCCTTACCTCCACCCCTCCGACCCTTTTTAAAGCCTCAAGAATACTTGATCCCTTCGTCACATTAACTTCGAAGGTATCTGACAGCGCATTAAGCATGTTCTCCATATTTTCCATTCGGCATTTCAGCACGTGTGTCCTGCCAAAACTCTTTCTTTCGATTAAGCCCTCTCTTTCTAAAATTTTAACATGCCTTGCTACAACAGGAGCTGAAAGATTTAGCTCCCTTGCAAGCCCTGAGATGTGCATTTCTTTTTTTGCCAGTGTTTTTAGCATTTTTAAGCGAGTTGTGCTGCTCAATGCCTTGAATATATCATTGCTCATATAGGTAACAATTATTGCTCAAAAAGTTAAGTACTTTTCCGTTTGAGATTATAAAACAGTCAATCCAGGAATCTGAAGGATTT
>JAJRAP010000287.1 GCA_028679855.1 Candidatus Methanoperedens sp. | reverse complement strand
TTCTGAGAGTTTTTCATTTTTTCTTTTAGATATAAACCCTATTTTTTTAGTGAATTCTTCTTTGCTGCCCTCTTGTATTATGCACAGATGATAAATTGGGTTCTTCCCGTACCTATTTTCACTATAATATTTATGAATAATTGATACCATGTTTAAACCAAAAAGCAACTGTTGAACTTCTTTTACAAGTCTTTCAGAGGACGAGTAAAGCCTGGGATATCCATCGGCGTGAATATCTCCATCCCCCTCAAATAGCCCTCTGATGAACGCTCTTGCACTTTCGGCTGAAGATTCAAATATCACAGAAGGAACAAAAGCATATAACGAGCTTTCTTTCCTGCATTCCACCTTTTCAAAAAATTTGCATAAATCTCTGGAATAGAAAACAAGACATACTGATTTGTCGTTGGGTTTTCTTTGTTCTATTCCCAAATTAAGACAAAAAATATTCAACATCGATTCCTTTATCCTTTTTTTCAGTTCTATATCATTTTCTTCCACGGCAAAAATTATTCTTCCATTGGTACTGATACAACCATCCGCCATATAGATCCCCAGCAATTCTGCAAGTTCAGGATTCATGGTCTCTGGTATTTTTATTGGATTTGCGTTATAGTGCTGCGTATATTCTAATACTGGTAATTCCACATCATTGCCACAGTGCCCTCCAAGCATATGAACTATCCAATCACCTTCTTGCAGTTTTCCAGCCTCTTTCCATGAGAACTTTCCTTCCCCGTCAATTACGCATATTCGATGATCTGGAGTTACTTTGATATCGGTTCCAATTTCGGTTTTTATATCATAAACTTCTGCAATATTATTGTCTTCTGCAATAAATGCATTTTCAAATCTACCGTTTGTATAAACTAAATATCTCGTTGGGTTATCCCCAAAGGTAGGACAATCTAATAATTTCCCGATTGGTAAAACACCTTTGTTTGTTCTGATTAAACTCTTTGTTGAAATACATCCACCCTGCTTTATCACATCTGTCGTGGTATCGAATACCCTCATAAAAGAAACAGGACCTGATGCCACTCCATGCGTGGATCTAACCACATCTCCAGAAGGCCTCAATCTGGAGAACGAGAACCCTGTGCCGCCTCCTGACTGCTGGATAAGGGCCATGCTCTTCACAGCATCGAAAATGCTCGTCAGCGAATCCTCAACAGGGATAACAAAACAAGCAGAGAGCTGTCCTATGTCAGTACCAGCGTTCATGAGCGTGGGAGAATTGGGAAGGAACTCAAGGTTCGAAAGAATATTAAAGAACTCATCCTCTGATTCAGGGTCAAGGGCGACAGCTTTTGCTATCCGTCTGAAAAGCTCAAGCGGTGTTTCCGTCGCGTTCCCTAAATCATCTTTTAACAGGTAGCGCTTCTTGAGCACCCTTACCGCATTGATGGGGAGTTTTAATTCATCCCTGACGCCAAGAAGTTCCTTGGCTTTTCTTATCCCGGCTCGCTTTTCCCTGTAAAGGATGTATGCTTTTGCAACGCCGGAGTAACCATTTTTGATCAGAACCTCCTCGACGATGTCCTGGACATCTTCGACGCCGGGTATTCCTGCGATTCGTTTTTCGATTATTTCCACGACCTGTGCAGCTATGTCCCCGGCTATCTTACCATCTTTGCTTTTTGTAGCGATGAAAGCTTTAAAGACGGCATTTGCTATTTTTGAACTGTCAAATTCAACGGTTCTACCATCTCTTTTCCTAATTTTCCCGGACCAGTTGATTAAGATAAGCGCCTCCCACTGAATCTTTTTGAAATAGAGTAATTAGTTCAATTATCTCCAATAAGGCTTCCTCAGTTCTATATACGCATTGTGCGCCACCATGGCTCCGTGCGCCACAGCCACCACCACAAGCGCAAGGTCGGAAGCAATGTCTCCCACGGCATAAATCCCGTCGATGTTCGTCTTCTGGGTCTTGTCAGTCCTGACATACCCCTTATCATCCATCTCAATGCCGAGCTTCTTGAATATTTCTGTATTCGGCGTCATGCCCACAGCCAGAATCACGGAATCCACCACCTGCTGGATGGTCTCGTCTTCTTTCAAGTCCCGCATGACGGCTTTTTCCACCTTATCTGTTCCCAATATTTCTACCAGTTCAGTATCATAAAGTATCTTTATCTTATCGCTTGCCTTCAGGCGCTCTATCTTATGCCCCACCGCGCGAAGTTCATTATGTCTGTGCGCTATGGTTATCAGTTCTGCTGTGTCGACTATGGAAAGCGCAGCGTCCACGGCAGAGCCCCCTCCGCCCACGATTAAGACTCGCTTCCCTGCGAATTTCTCCGGGTTTGTCACATAATAATAGACCCCACGATCGTCCTTACCGAACTTCTCCTCGCCCTTTACGCCGGCTGTTGCCAGAGAACTTCCCGTTGCCAGGACTATGATCTTACCTCTGTATTCACCGCTTTCTGCGATGACTTTCATATCTTTCGAGATCTCATTTACCCGCTCTTTCTTTAATTCCACTTTTAGCTTCCCTGCCTCGCTCATCCATGTATCAACAAGGTCTTTGCATGTTGTTCTTTCACTCAGCCCCGGAAAGTTCTCTATCATTTTTGTCGGGCACAGCCATGAGAGTATTCCTCCCCAGCTTGAAGCCTCGAAAACTGCGGTCTTTAGTCCCCTATAGGCGCATAGTATTCCAGTGGTCAGTCCGCCAGGCCCTCCGCCAACTACGATCACGTCAAAGTCATATTTCTCTGCCTCTATTTTTGCCTTCTCCTCCTTTTTTTCCATGTAGTCCTTTATGGCTGCATGAAGGGCATCGGCTGCAAGGTTGGAGCAGTGCATCTTGATGGGAGGAAGACCATCAAGTTCAGCCGCCACGTCCCCGCGCGTTATTTTGAGCGCCTCTTCAAGCGTCTTCCCAATTGCCATTTCAGTTATCATGCTGCTTGTGGCAATGGCTGAACCGCAGCCGAAAGTTTTGAACTTAACGTCTTTCAATATATTGTTCTCGACTTTTATCTGGATCTCCATAAGGTCGCCGCAAACCGGATTCCCTACCCTTCCCGTGCCGTCGGCGTCTTTGATCTGCCCGACGTTTCTCGGGTTCCTGAAATGATCCATTACTTTCTCTGAATATTCGAATTGTTCTCCCATGTTTTCACCTACTTTGTTGGATAAAGGGGCGATAATGCCCTGAGACGAGTCACGATCTCAGGGACGCTCTTTATCACATAATCAACA
>JAJRAP010000026.1 GCA_028679855.1 Candidatus Methanoperedens sp. | reverse complement strand
ATCTGGTTGCTGCAGAGGTAATCGTCTCCGGAGGCCGGGGCATGCGTGGTAGTGAGAATTTCGGCTTATTGGAGCAGCTGGCTGAGGAGCTGGGCGGCGTTATTGGTTGTTCGCGCGCTGTGGTGGAAGCGGGTTGGATGCCTGCAGAACGCCAGGTCGGACAAACTGGCAAGACGGTCAGGCCCAAAATTTATATCGCCTGCGGCATCAGTGGCGCAATTCAACATTTAGTTGGCATGCAAGGTTCAGATGTAGTCATCGCCATCAACCAGGACAGGCAAGCTCCTATCTTTGAGGTAGCCACCTATGGGATTGTGGGTGATGTGTTCCAGGTAGTCCCGGCCATTATCAATAATATCAGGGAATTACGCGCAAAAAAAGGTGGATCATCGGATACTGTTTCATCACAGAGGAAGGAGTAAGTTATGTCGCTGAATATCAGTACAATTATTTTTGCAGCCGCTATAATACTTTTTTGCTGGAGTTGCTACGGGCGCTTTCGCCTCCTGTTGCTTGGCAGGGCCGAAAACCGTTTCAACGATCTCAGCAAGCGAATCCGGGGCATGCTGTATTACGCCTTTGGGCAGCGGTGTACTGTTTCCCACGGGTACTATTTTGGTTTGAACCATCTTGTTCTTTTCTGGTCCTTTATGATATTATTGGTCGCAAATACGGAATTCCTGCTTGAGGGCATGTTTCCGGATTCCATCAGCTTCTCTTTATTCCCCCGCGGCGTGTACCATCCATTGGCCTTAATAATTGAGATCGCATCAGTCCTTGCCCTGCTGGCGGTGTGCATTGCGATCACCCGCCGCCTGGCTTTCCCGCCTTCCTACATTGAAGCGCGAAGCAGGGATGCTTTTATTATTCTGGGTCTGATAGCTTTGCTTATGGTCGCCTTTTTCGGTCTGCTTGCCAGCGAGATAGCCAATGGGAGTGAAGAAGCCATTTCTTATATGCCCATATCAAAATTTGTAGCTACCACTTTTTTTTCGCATATTCCTTCGGAAAACCTGGGCGGATACATCAACGCTTTCTGGTGGTTCCACGCCATTGTGCTGCTGGGTTTCCTGAATTATCTGCCCTATAGCAAGCACGTGCATATTTTAACAGGTATCCCAAATGTGTTTTTCAGAAGTCTCGTGAAGATCAATACCCAGCCCAGGGAAGAGTTCAAAAAGGGGAATGTATTCGGTGTTGGGCAAATAGACCAGTTTACCTGGAAAGGTTTATTTGACTCTTATTCCTGTACCGAGTGCGGCCGCTGCTCGGATAATTGTCCCGCAACCGCAACCGGCAAGCTGTTAAACCCGCGGCTGGTAATCCATGATATCAAGGTTAACCTGCTGAAAAATGGCCCGTTGATCATTAAAAACAAGGAAGCAGAATTGCCATTGATCGGTGGGGGCAGGGAAGGCAGTATAGCCGACGAGGTTCTCTGGGCGTGCACAACCTGCGGGGCATGCATGGAAGTATGTCCGGTGTTCATTGAGCATGTGCCAAGGATCGTTGATATGCGCCGAAACCTGGTAGAGATGAACGCGAAAGTCCCCGATGAATTACTTTCAATGTTCGAAAATATGGAACAGCGCAGTAATCCCTGGGGCATTGTGCCGGCAGAACGTGTGAAATGGGTTACTGATGTCAATGTCAAGTCTTTTGAGACAGGAAAGACTGAATATTTGTTTTACGTGGGTTGTTTCGGTGCTTTCGATGTCCGAAGCAGACGGGTATCACTGGCGATATCCAAAATCCTTAATGCCAGCGGCATTTCCTGGGGTATCCTGGGCAAAGACGAGTTGTGTTGTGGCGATAGCCTGCGTCGCTTGGGTAATGAATTCGTATTCGATCGCATGGTTTTGGAAAATATCAGGATTTTTAAGCAAAAAGGTATAAAAAAAATTATTACCCAGTGCCCGCACTGCTATAATACCCTGAAGAATGATTATCGTCAGTATGGTGTGGAACTGGAAGTTATCCATCACACCGAGTTGATCAGTAATATGATAAAAGCTGGAAAGCTTGAGCTGAATGGGCTTAAGGACCTGGGCAATGTGGTGTTCCATGATTCTTGCTATCTGGGACGCTATAATGGGATTTATGAAGCCCCGCGTAACATTATAGCCTCGATTACCGGCCTGGTGCCAACTGAGATGGAACATCGCCTTGAAAAATCTTTTTGCTGTGGAGCCGGCGGTGGACGAATGTGGATGGAGGAAAACACCGGGAAACGTATCAATGCAGCGCGCGTCGAGGAGGCATTGAAGAAAGACCCGAGAACGATCTGCGTATGCTGCCCTTACTGCCTGACAATGTTTGAAGATGGCTTAAAAGCCAAAAAAGCAGATGATAGGGTGCAGGTATTGGATCTGGCCGAGATCGTAAGTGAGGCATTGAAATAACAAACATATCAACCGTTGTTCTAAGCTCTGTCTATAATATACGTCCAAAGCTGGTTGTGGTCATTCCATATCTCCGAACTCGTAGAGCATGATGACCAGCCGATACTGTACCCGCAGTCACCGCACGGTGTAAGCCCCATCCTGGAATCATTAATGATCTTGACAAAAAAAGGTCTTACCGTGGCAAATGGAAAAATTGCAGATAGAATACCATTCTTTACATTCCAAATGGAACTATTCCATTTCACCAAAAGGAGATTAATTTAGATAAGTTATTTCACGGTAACCCCTACATGAGTCTTCCTGATAGTGTATAATTACCTGCGTAGCAAATTTCAGGACAAGAAAATATGATATGCAAGCTCACAGGTATAAATACAAGTTATACCATATATGGATCTGGAGATTGCTAAAATGGAAGCAATAATGAAAGTCGGACCCAAAGGGCAGGTAGTTATCCCACAGGAGTTCAGGCATGCCTTGAACATATATCCCGGATCAAAAGTACTATTTAGATTAACAGATAAAAAATTAGACATAAAAAAACCTATCGAAGATGCGGTTTCCGTTTTCAGGGAAACTGCAAAAGGAATGGGTAAACTCAGGCTTCATCCTCATGAAGCGTATGAAGAAGAAATGGATGAGAGAATACATTGAATTATTTTGATTCGAATCTTATCATCTACGCAATCCTTGATGATTCAAAGCTGGGGGATTGGGCAAGAAAGATGTTGGAAAAAGTCCAGGATGGAGAGATGCCGGCATGCACTTCTTTTCTTACATTCGATGAAGTTTTTTATTAAAAAATCTTGAGGCATTTTTAACTATGCCCAATATGAGATTTTTAGATGTCAATGATGCTGTTATTTGGAAGGCGCTTGAAATCATAAGTGAATATAAGGTGCTGCCAAGAGATGCTATTCATGCTGCAACTGCTTTTATTGCCGGGGCAGAGGTGGTATTTTCCGAGGATAGGGATTTTGATGGGATGAAAGGATTAAAGAGGAAGTGGAAGAAATGAAAAGAAGAATTCTCCTCAGGAAAACTTATTTGAATCTAAAGGTTTTTAAGGTAAAAAGTGCTGTAAGTGCCAGATCAAAGCACCGATGGTCTAGTGGCTATGACTTTAGCCTTCCAAGCTAATAACTCGGGTTCAAATCCCGATCGGTGCATCTCTTTTTTTCAAAGATTCAATCTCAAAAGAGTCTGGTTATACACCCACAGCATATGCGATTTCAGGAAATAATATACATCTGAAGATAGACCAGTACTGCGTATCCTCCTGATCATTTCAGGTATATCCAGTCCCAGCGGACAGTTCTCCCTGCACTTCCCACAGGTAAGGCAGTACTCAAGCTTTTCGTCTTTTTCATTATTATACAGGGAATAATAAGCGATACCTTTCCCGCCAAGGTAGCTGCCCCGCGCGAACTCGTTTCCTATGGTATTGTACATTGGGCAGTGGAGAAGGCAGTTCCCGCATCCAATGCAGTAGAGCAGTTCCTTAAATTTGTTCTCAGCAATCTCACTCCTCCTGTTGTCGACAAGTATCACAGTGATCTCAGACGGGCTGTGAACACCTTTAATGAATTTCTTTTCCACGTCAGCAGTTTTACTCACTCCGCTTATTATCTCAACAAAAGAAGGGATTATTGCGCCTGTGGCATTGTAGCTCAGTATCTTCAGCATGTTCATTACACTTTCGAGGTCGGGATATATCTTGTCTATCGAAGTAACCACGATATGTTTTTCCTTTCTCATGACCTCGTAGATGTTCCCTTCGTTATGGGTCATCACTATAGAGCCCTCCTCTGCCGTTATAGCATTGGCTCCGGTGATGCCAACGTTTGCCCTGCGCAGGTTTGATATCACATCTTCCCTGACGATCTTTACTATCTCATCAGGTTCATCTTTTATTGGCATACCATAATATCCTGAAAGTCCTTCTGCAATATCTTTTGCCGAAAGATTCGTCACATGACCTGTTGGGTGGGAAGGACTTGCTTTCAGTATCTGCAAGATACGGTCGCCAATATCCGTCTCCACAATGGTCAACCCTTTTTTTTCAAGCTCTTTTGTAAGTTCTATCTCTTT
>JAJRAP010000286.1 GCA_028679855.1 Candidatus Methanoperedens sp. | reverse complement strand
TAAGACAATACCTATTCTTGAGAACAGATGATTAAGTATCCCTTCGCGAAGCATAAAACTATTCAATTTATTCGCATATTTGTTAGATTGAAATCTTATTTTATTTGCAAAGAAATTTATTAAATTGGTTTCTCCAAAGATTATTTCCAAAGAGGTTAGAAAAGTTCCTGTTAGAATTAAAACTAAAGATAATTTCATAATTATATCAACTCGATAATTCTTCTTCTCCTTTTTTGGATTTTATCGCCTCTCGTTGGCATTCAAGAATTTTCTCACAAACAGAATCTACAGCTTTCATTTCTGACAGTAAAAACATTTTACCTCTATTTTCGACAGCATCGTGAAGAAAGGCTCTAGGATTTAGTTTCTGAGAAAGTGAACCTGAAATAAAACAGTTTGCACCAATTATTATTCCCGGAAGCCAAAGATTATTATATAAAAGCCATGGTACCCAAATAAACGTCGATAGTGCAATTCCAGACAAATTGGAAGAGTCTGACTTTGATGAAAAAGGATAATAGAAGTAATAAGGGTACTTGCGGAGTACTGTAATTTCATCCTCAGACCACTTAGAGGCGTCAGGTCTTGGTTTTAATGAAAAACTTAGAAGCAATACGTAACCTTCAAATAAAATAATGAGAAACAAAAATACTATAGATGCAGTAAATGGATTAAAGAAAGACCAGCCAAGAATTCCAATTACGAGCAAATCCAAATGTTTCTTTAACCAAAGAAAGAAAGCCGCTATGTACACTCCCGGCATCTCTATTGCATGGCTCAATTTCATTCTTTAATTACCTCCGTTTTGTTTAAAGAATTGCTCTCCAGAAAGTTCAGACCACGATAATGAGTCCATCGGTTTCATAGGTTGCATTTCTTTCATTCTCTTCATTGGTCTCATTTGTTTCAAGCTTTTCATAGGCTTCATCATTTTCATCGGTTTCAAAGGTCCTCCTGTAGCGTTTTCAGTAAAGAAGACACATTGACCATTATTATCTCTTGCCCATCCGTTCTTAAATCCCCCAAGATGCCCTCCAGAAAATGAATAAATAGAATCATTATTGAAATATGCAACTGGTTCGCCAGAAAAAAGATATATATGCTCGAAATCTTCTGTATAAGAAACAGGCTTTCCTTCTGAATCATAAAATATTAATTCCATATAACTACCTCTCTTTCTTATAAAAAATTGAAGGCACTACCGTGCCCTCACCGACTCCAGCGCCTGCTGCACCATCACCCTGTAGCTCTCAACATCAGTAGAGTAATGCTCCCTCGCCTTCACAGCATCAGGCTCATTACCCTTCAATCTCTCAAGCCTCGCCATGGTGTGCTTCGCGCAGTCCACGACCCACCTGTCCCGCGTCGCAGCATCCACTATCTGCATGGACTCTGCCCTGATGGACGTGAGAACGTTCCCTTCTTTGGTGGTGTAAGTGGTAGGTTTGCCTATCACGGCGATGAACTCCGGCGGCATGGTCTTTGCAAGCACCTGAGCGGCTTCGGGCTGGTACTGTCCCGCAGTCACGAAGAAAGCACCTGTGGGATCAACGATGCGCCCGCGCCAGAACTCGTTATCCGTGCCAACATCATCCTTCTCGGTCAGCGTTCCAACAATGAAGACGCGGTTGCAGTTTGCGCCTGTGGGGGTGAGCAAGTATGATGGAGAATACTGGTCATGCCCTTCCTTTGCCTGTAAGTTAGATTCCCTGAACTCTGCTGCGAATATGCGGTGCGCTACTTCGCGTGCGAATCCTGATCCGCTTCCAGATCCGTTCCCTGATCCATTTTCAGCCATGTTACGCCTCCTGTGCAACTGGCGCTGCACTCGCGAGCAGACTCATAATGCCTTCTTCGATCGGTGTTGTATCCAGTTTTATCGTATCCACCAGTATGAACCTGTCAAGTTTTGCTCCTGAAACGATGAAATACCTGCCCACAAGCTTGCTTTTTATTACATCAAGCACCACAGCCTGGTCAAGCGCTTCTGTCGCCATGTCCTTTGCCTGATCAAGAGTAATGCCGACCAGAGCCTCAGTGACTTCCCTGTTCAATAGGATATCCTGAACCTTTTCCCCGTCGTCCATGACCGCTTTCACACGAAGATCGTAGATGCCGTCCACCTTGCCGTGTTCGCCGCATGCGCCCTTCACAAGCGCGCGGTTGCATTCAGGGCAGCGCTTGATAAGTCCTGAACCGCTCTGGATGTCCACGATTGCGCCGCTGTATTCAACAAGCGACCTGCCCACTTCTATGTCCTCGTTTATCGGTATTATCTCACTTGTCTTATTCAGCTTGACGCTGAACTGTCCCTGATATTCCGAAGTGATGACGTTCTTGAACAGATAGCTCTTGCCTTCTTCGACCTGCGGCAGCCCGGCTTTTGTCCATTTCGTGAATCTTATCGTTCCTGACTCATCGCCCATCAGTCCTACCTGAGACATGGATTCATGCTTCGTTTCCCAGAGCTGCACGACCTTGCCGCGCAGAGTTACCCACTTGCCATCCTCTTTGATATCTGACGCTTTCACCTGCGGGGTTTCACGCGTCTCGAAAAACTCAGTTCTCGGGATGTTGTGCTGTTTCAGAAAATAGTTGATCACGTTCCTGCGTGCTTCTTCAGGAGGCACCTTGAACTTATTTATCAACTGGTCCAACCGGGTTTCGATTTCGTCTGGCTGTACTTTTATTCCCAATTCTGTGAATCGGGCTACTATTTTTGTTGTTATATCACTCATATTTTTCCTCAAGCCTCTTGTTTGATTTGTTAGTTGAGAGGCAATGATCACCTTGCACCTGTGGGAATATAAAGGTTATCAGAGCGGTGTGAAAGTAATATCACATTACGGTAGATTCCCTTCCCCGCTCATCTCATGCTGCCGCTCGATATTCATCTTAATAAGTATCTCAAAAATCCGCTTCACAGACTCCCCATCAAGCCCCATCTCTGTCGCAAAATTCGCCCCCCTTTCCAGTACCATTTTGTTCTGCTCAACATCATTTATCGGCATGGCAATAGCCCTTTTCGCATCAAGTACATCCTTTGCAAGCGCTGTCCTCTGCTCGATAAGTTTGAGTATCTGCGCATCGATCTTTTCTATCTTTGCCCTGACCTCTTTTAGCGGCATATTCTTCCACCACTATTATTGACTTTGGTCCTTATCACTTTTCCGCCTATCCCGCGCCACACAGGCTCCAGTTCGTCCAGCAGTTCAGGGCTGCCAAGGGCTGTATACGCGGGACCGGTGCCGGAAAGGCTCACGCCCTCGATCCCTACTTCAAGCGCCGCCATCATGGGCTCTGTGCTGAATCCAAGCGCTGCGCAGTAAAGGAAGCCGTTAAGGGTCATGGCTTTCTCGAAATTTCCGTATAGAGCCTCATTATATGCAAGCTCAACCCATCGCCCTATAAGCCGTGAGCGGGCCACATTCGTGTCAGAACTGAACACTTTCTTGTCAGGAGCAAGGATAAGTACCTCGGAATCACGCTCCACCCTGTTTATAAGTTCTTTTCTCTTATTATCAGTAATAACGAATCCTCCCAGCATCGAGGCGCAGGCGTCATCGAAAGCGCCAGTTATCGTAACCTTTGCTTCGATCGCAGCCTGTACGCCAATTTTTACCGCCTCGATGGGTTCAAGTTTTTCACCCAGCGCATCAAGAGTAGCAAGAACAACTGCATTCGCAGCCGCACTTGAGGATTTTAGCCCGCTGGCTATCGGGATTTCGCTCATCGTGGCGACCTTTGCGCCAATTGTTGAACCAAAGTGCAAAAGTGTAAGCTCGACACAGCGCTCGATAAGCCTGGTGTCACCACCTTCCTCCATATAGCCCTGTATGTTTTTGGAATCGGTAAGCACGACTTCTGCTTCGGTCTTAAGTTCGATGCCAAATGCTGCGCCTTTCCATGTTGCGATCGCATTGATTATGGTTCCTGCGCCGTATGCGTAAGCGTATCCTGATTGCTTCATTTATTTGTTCACCTGCTCAATCATATTTCGCAAATCTTTCAATTCTTTTAAGACCTGTTCTTTGTTGAATTCAACAGTATTTTCTTCGTGATTGTATTTACTTAAAAGCCCTTCAGCGTAATCAAGTTCGACAAGTGTAGATTTGAATGATTCAGGTTTAAGCACATATTCTCTGAGTTCGTCAATCGAAATAACTGCAACCTTACCCTTGCATTTCTCTGATTTCGGTTCAAAACCATTAACTACTATGACAAAATTATACTTTGCAAAACCAAATGCTCTGGCAATGTTGCGAGCAAGGTCATATTTCTGCTGAGCGTCCCACTCTTTTAAATTATTGTAACTTAAAGTCGTATTTTTATATTCTACAAATAAAATCGCTTTCTCCTTCTCATTCCATAGAGCAGCGTCGTATTCATTAAGTGGTTTGTTTTCTATTGCAGTAACATTGAATAAAATTCCATCACACCAATCAAGATTTAAATTGCTCCTCAAATCTTTTTCGGATTCTTTGAAATCATGGCGCATTTCAAGAGTATAAGGTTCAGCTCTTAATTTCATAAAATTAAATAATCTCCATTCTCACGGTCGTGAACACAGGTCCTCTTGTGTCTATCTTCTTCTTCAATCCTGTAATATATCTCTGCGCTATCGGGTCTATCCTGATATTTATCTCTGACGGCACTTTGATTATCCTGACCCTTGTTTCAGAGCCGCTTCCGTTCTTTGCAGCATCCTCTATTTCCTTTGCACAGCGTGCCGCGAAAGCATCAATATATCTTATTCCAGAAATCACACCGTTCTTGAAAGCTTCATCCCACCTTGATGTCCTGGGCAGTCCAAGTATATCGTTTTTGTAGGAGATGACCTCATTCATCGCAGCAGGACCGCAAAGCTTTGTATTCTCTTCAGGTTCCACCACTTTCACTATGATATTCCTGTCAAACAATTGTCCCTCCCATACCGTGAACTCGCACGGGCTCTGTGTATTCCCATGCTGCTCGCAAATCCTGACTATCGCTCTGTGTATCTCTTTCCCCGTTCCCGTCGTCGGTGTATCTTCGACAGATATCATGCTCGCTATCTGGCTATCCGACATCACCCAGTTGATCTTATACTGGAACTGCGGGTATGTGAGCGCACGGACATCCATCGAATCGTGCAGGATCATCGCAAGCCGCTCCACACCCATACCCAGGTTCATCACAGGGTATGGGATGTTGTACTGCGAAAGCGCTGAAGGCGAGTAAATCCCGAAGGTCGCAACTTCCACCCATCCATCCTTGTATTTTGTCTTTGAACCTACAAGTTTTGGGTGAAATGCGAATACCTCGGTCTGCGTATCAGGGACATAATACTTGCTTCTTTTATCATCCGGTCTGAATGTGAAATTAGAAAAACCGAACTGGCTCAAAAGCCCGGCTGCCACGGCTTTCCCGTCATCGACGCTCACGTTCTCATCCATAATGACGCAGGACGCTGAATAATATGCCATAAGCCTGGTTGCATCTTCTGCCTGCTCCCGCCTGAAGCACCTGTCCACTGAAAATAGCTTCAAAGGAACTCTGCAATAATCCATCATTTCACCAAGACTGATGAACCATCCTGAGGTCATGTGACTTCGCAGCGTGTTCTGCGAACACACGGGAACAAGGGACTTGAATTCAGGGAAAACATGGTCAATCATCACAGCCACTTTTGAATCAGGGGCTTTCAATTCTTTTGACATCTCAGGTACAAGGTCATCCCCTTCTATCTCGCCTTTCTTGTATGAGTGGAGAATTTGTCTTATTTTCTCGATCCCTTCCTCATTAAGTTCTCCCAGGATGGTTTTTATCTGCTCTATCCTTTCATCAGAGATACCCACGTTAGGTCTCGGAAGACCACCTGTGTAGAAGCATCGGTCAAGCACCGCAAGCGCCTCGTACCCGAACTGCTTATGTATATCCCTGTCTTCAACGATGATGGGATTCATGTACTCCTCAAACCCCAGGCGCATGTATGCATCGCGAAGACGCTGGATAGTAT
>JAJRAP010000285.1 GCA_028679855.1 Candidatus Methanoperedens sp. | reverse complement strand
TGGATTTTTTGTCTCCTTTGCATTGAATTCGTACCGTACCGTCATTTAGGTTCTCGAAAAAGCAGACAAGTTTTAGTTTTCTCCCAATTTTCGCAACATATTGCCTGTAACCAACACCTTGAACTTCGCCAGAAACAATTAGTTCAACTTCTTGTAAGGATTCACTCATAACAGCCTCTTTCATCACCATTTTTAATCTACACAATTAAAATTGTACTGTATCGCAAATAAGCTTTTTGGTAAAATTCTACTCTCTTAGAAATGCTATCTCTATGGAGGAGAGCAGAGAATTATCCAGGTCATTTCGCCCCTCCACCCTGCCGCAGATATTAAGCTTATTTGAAGCTATTGTTATTTTGTCGCCTATTTTGAAGTCTTCATTTCTGTAGATGGGAATGTCTATAACTTCCTGTCCGAATCCGAGGGTCTCGTAGGCGAGCTCTGTAGGCAGATATCCCCCTTTTGCCCCTGGGATGCCTCTTACGAGCTTGAGACCTGTTTTCATAAATAGGAGGCGGGGGAGAGCATCCCCCGATAAGCCCACTCCTTACCAGTCCATAGAGTCGCCGCACGGTATCCGCATGGCGAGGAGCTTTTGTTCCTTCGGTGCAAGTTTAGGATACATAAGGTCAAGAATTGCAAGAGCGTGGTAGCCTTCCCCATGCTGGTCCTTAATCTGATCCACCGCCCAGTTGAAGGCGTCCAGGACCTTTTGACCCTGCTTGTATATTCTACTCACTGCCTCGTTCACAATCGATTCGACCTCATTTCTTATGTTTTCCGTACTTTCACTTACCATCTTTTATCACCTCATTGACATACTAATATGAAATTATTTCATATTCAGTAATACAATTTATCATAAAAGTATTACTAACATAAATAGCTTATGGTACTTGAACCGATGAAAATTTAATTTCCTGCACACTATGCTTATTATGGCATTCTATTTTCTGAATAACACGATCAACCATACCGCCAGTAACAAAAACCATAACATTTAGCCCTCTCACGGCAGCCAGTATGCTTGACTGAATTACATCCACGTCAAAATCGCAATGAATACCTGCTTTTCTAACCACCACTTTTGCAGAGGTTCCCATAGCGCCTATTTTAAGTGGTTCGTGCTCGGCTATTATTGTAAATATCGTTGCCAGGTCAACCGCTCTTGAGCCTCCTTCTATTACACGCGGGATGGGCACTATATAAATGTTCCCGTTTTTTTGTGTAAGTGTTCCTGTTATCCCACCTACAACAATATCCTCACCAGCCATGGCATTATACAGCACTCTGCCGAAGGCTGTGGTTTCAGCGTTCATGTCGATATCCACTCTTGTGGTGCACACCATACCGTCTTTCATAACCAGACCCACCTTTTCTCCCGCACATACATCTGTCCCAGCTACGGCGCACCTTACCTTAAGGACATCAAAAGGTTTCGATACCGACTCAACAAAATTCAGCATAGTTAGCGGTGAATCTCCCCCGGATATGCCCCTCACCTTCAACTCACGGAAAGTCTGAACAAAGGTTGGAAGTCTAAGCCCTGTCTCGGAAATCATGGTATGGTCGGCAAATATTTGAGGAGGAGAACCATGCTTTTTAATTCTTCCTTCGTGAAGGACATATATGCGGTCTGCCCATTTCGCTGCCAGGTCAACATCATGAGTAGAGAAAATGATTGTCTTGCCATCTGCGTTTAACTCATCAAGAATCTCGATAATTTCTGCGCAGCCCCGCGGATCCAGCCCAGCTGTGGGCTCGTCCAGCACCATTATTTCAGGCTGCATCGCGATCACGCCTGCAATGGCTACCCGCTTTTTCTGTCCCCCGCTCAGGAAATGCGGCGGTTTATCTGTATAAGCTTCCATCCCTACGAGGCGGAGGGCTTCATCTACCCTGTGCTTTATTTCTGCGCCTGTAAGTTTCAGGTTTTTAGGACCGAATGCAACATCCTGCAAAACGGTGGGTGCAAGGAGCTGGTCGTCAGGGTTCTGGAACACCATTCCTACAGTGCGGCGAATGTGATGCAAGCCCTTTTTATCGTAAGCAAGCGGTTCGCCTTTCAGATACACGGTACCATTTATGGGTCTTAAGGTGGCGTTCAGGTGAAGAAGAAGAGTGGATTTGCCAGCGCCATTTTGGCCCAGGATAGCTGTGATGCTTCCTTTTTCAAATGAGAAATCAATATCATCCAAGGCTTTTGTACCATCAGGATACTGGTAGGTCACATTTTGTGCATCAATGATATTCATAATTTTTTCTTCCAATCAGATTAATACCATGTTTCGCGTCAGGATTGTTACGAAAGCGAGAACTGCCTCAAATAATAAAATTGCAAAGAGTGCTGTGATGCTTATTTTTGTTTTTTTTTCCTGATAGGCAAGACTGTTTGTTTCACCGTCATAGCAGCGGGAGTTCATGGCTACAAAGAGTTTTTCACCCTGATATATTGTGCGCAGAAAAAGTGTGCTTGCAAGCATTGAAAAGACTTCGATCTTTGTGCGAAAACTACCCTCGCCCCTCATTTGGGATGCCAGCCACATGCGTTCCGCTTCCTCTAAGAGCAGAAAGATGTAGCGGTATATCATCATGGCAAGTTCGATTACGACCTCTGGTATTCTAAGCCATCTTAATCCAGTAAACAGTTCTGTCATTGGCGTAGTAAGCGCAAGAAAGAAGAGACATGCTGAGCCTGCAAGGGTTCTTGATGCCACAAGCAGTCCCATATTAGCTCCCTCTTTTTGCACTACAAAAGTGTGGGATAGTATTTCAAAAGAATACAAAGGGCTGTCTGCATATCCAAAAAACAAAGACATCAACAACAGGCTAACAAGCCCAAAGAAAAGAGGTGTTAACAGAAGTAATAAATATGTCCTGAGTTTTATTTTTGCTGCAAACAGTATCAGGATGGTTGCTATGATGAAAGCTAAAAGGGGTGGGATAGGGGATGTTGATGCTACAGTAATTAGCAGTGTCGTGATGGCAAAGATGACTTTCAATCGTGTATCAATATGTCTCAGCCTGTTTGTGTGGGCTATAGTATCGATTGTCGAGTGGATCATGGCTGGTCTCTATTTTTCTCTTTCCTGCCAGTGTACAGACCTGCTATGTATCCGATAATACCTGCGCCGATAGCTGCCTGCAATGAGAATAAAAGGGTTTCTATCTCACCGCTCGGTGGCTCCCAGAGTGGCGAAAACCACGGTTTATAATCGCTCATCTCGCCTATCTTATTCGCAGCGACAGCATCGGCTCCGCCCCATTCAGGAGTGAGCCCGATCATACCCGGTACAAAAGCTGTTAACAGCATAATAATTGCAATCAAAAGCGCAACGATTAACGAAAGTTTTTTTAGCTCAGACATTTTATGCCTCTGCTAATTTTGATTTATCACTGATGTGGAATGCACTGAACACGTCGGGTTTTAAAGCTAACAGATACCTGAGAAGCAGCATGGTGACAAGTCCCTCGATTAGTGCAAGGGGCACCTGTGTAATCGCAAATATGCATGAAAATCCCAGAAATGATCTCATAATCCCTCCCACAGGTGCAGGAAATGCAAGAGCCAGTTGGATAGAAGTGGTAACATAGGTTGCCAGGTCTCCAAGAGTGGCTGCTGCAAATACTGCAATATTAAACCCTGCAATTCCGCGTAGAGTTTTATACGCAAGATACGCTACGAAAGGTCCGGCGATCCCCATGGAAAAAACGTTGGCGCCAAGTGTGGTGATACCTCCGTGAGCCAGCAGCAGCGCCTGGTATAACAGCACGATTATGCTTATCACTGAGGTGATACCAGGCCCGAATATAATAGCGCCAAAGCCTGTGCCTGTGGGATGAGAGCAACTGCCTGTAACCGAGGGCATCTTGAGCGACGACAGCACGAAGGCAAAAGCGCCTGCCACCGCAAGCATGGGCTTTGATTCAGGATGTTCATTTACAACTTTTTTCAGTCTCCATACGCCGTAAACAATAAAGGGAGCGGAGACGGCGTACCAGAAAATACACCATATCAGGGGTAGGTATCCTTCCATTATGTGCATATTTGATCAGACGCTTCATGTAGCCAATGATAAAAGAATCTGTGTTTTTGGGTAATAATTATTACCTGAATGGGTAATGATGGAAGAATATAAAAAGAGTGATGGGAAAATATGCATTTCATTCAGTCTTTTCCTAAAAAAGGAAAAAAAATTTAATGACTACATCTTTTCCATCATTTCCAGCGCTTCTTCAAGCGGCAATGCGGGAGCTATATGAGGGACGCCCAAATCTCTGAATGGATATGTTATCTTCAGAATCGATTCCTCATCCGGGGCATCGAATATTGCCACCGAAATGTGTCTGCCTATCAGGAGATACCTGCCTATCAGTTTCACTTCTTCAGGATATTTGATTGCTTTCCAGAGTTCCAGAAGTTTTGATGTATTCTCTGGAGCCCACTTGTACCATAGTACACACAGCATACTTTCACCTCCATAATCATGTTTGCAATTAACGTTATATAAATGTGTTGGTATTTGCGTCACCGTATCAATTCGTGTTGGTAGTTACCCTGATGGGCAATATATTATCATAATACGTGGTTATAATGAATTATAGTTACACATATGCCAAATTTGACATGGTGGAATCGCAGTATTTATAATTTTTCTTTGTTTTTTTCATAATCTTGAAATTTTTTATAATCTTGAAATCTACGAAATATTGCCAAAAAAATAATTGGTAACACTGCAAGATAATACACAGGAATTTCTATTAAGATTGAAGGAATTCTATCTGGAAATATTAATATAATCAACCATGCTATCGAGACATACCCCATAAAATAAGGGATCGCTCTTGTGACAGGATAGTAAATAAATTTATTTATACCATTCCTACGCCAAGAAGTAATTCCTTTATGATATTCTTTAATGAAATCTGAGTTGGAATTTCTAAGTTTCTTATCTATATACCAAGTCTCTTGACAGGCAGCAAAAGTATGCATCCATAATATAATGGAACCTGCAAGACTTATCAATGCTATAAGCCCTTTTAAATGGGATAATTCAGAAGAGCCATAAGCAATGAATAATGTTCCTATTCCAACAATTACAATCCCAAACTGCGTGATAATATAGTTGATTTGAGTATTGTGATATTTCCAAAGTTTTTCATCAAGTTCATCATTAGATTGCATAGAATACTTATTATTGTACTGCTCAATTTAAAAGTATCCATAACCACTCTCATTAAAATCCGTTTTCCAAGACCTTGACGGTCAATTATTGTATATGATCTAAAAACAATCTATTCTTTTTCAGATAAAATAATCTTCAAGAAGGATTCAACTCTAAATAAAGTGGCTATACATAGACCTGCAACTCCAAAAATCAAAGCCCATTTTAATTTATAATCTATCCATATACTCAATATCGAACTATCTTCTATAGTTAGAGAGCCTAATGGTAATAATGCGATTGATAGCATTATTATAAGCACTGTATTTTCGAGCAATATCCACATTCTCCTTTTAGCTATTTCTCTTTTAACCTTTAAGGACTCCATTTTTTTAATTTCTTTTTTTATTAAATTTTTAGTATATGTAGTTGCGCCGATATTTGTTATTGACCTTGCTTTATTCAGTAACCAGTCATCAGATTCTACAAAGTCTTGTTTTCCCTCTGAAATTAAAGGTTTAATGAGAACACTTATTGTCTCAATACTATTATTTATTCTTGTATCATACAATTCTAAACGAGAAATTAAAAATATGGCAACGAGAGCCACAAGTGCAGCAAAAGTTTGTGCTAACGAACTAAAAAACCAAAACCAAGCTTCGCTGTTCATTTTTAATCTAAGTATATTAGAAGCGAGAAATCCTAAAACGGCGAAAGTAATAATCGCTCTCCAAACATTTGATGCAATATATTCACCAAATTGTTTATTGGATGATTTTGATTTTTCGGAATTTTTGGCAGTGTCCTAAAATACGATACTTAATAAACTTTGAAATCATATCCATATTTGTGATAAATATGGTTCGATTACGTGGAGAAATCAAGGTTGTATGTCAAAACGAGAAATGCAGTTACTA
>JAJRAP010000284.1 GCA_028679855.1 Candidatus Methanoperedens sp. | reverse complement strand
GCTTTCCACTCAAAAATGCATAATTTCCAGAAACCGCAACCGCCATTCCTCCCCAACCCTGAAGTGAACCGCTTATATTTGATCTTAAAATATAAAAACTACCGACAAGCCCGGGATTTTTTCGGTCCGTTAAATTAAAGATGAGCATCCCTGTATTTGCATCTGCAATATACATATATTCTCCAACTATTGCCACATCATTGGCAACATTCAAATTATCGATCTGGTACATTCTTTTTGGTTTTTCCGGGTCACTGATATCGAGTACATATATCCATCCCGGACCTGATGCAATATACAATAGTTCTCCTGAAATTGATAGACCAAGCACCCGACCAGGCTCGTTAAAATCTGAAAATTTATTAATGATCCTGGGGTTCTCAGGATCGCTGGTATTGTAAATAAGAAGTGAGTTACCATCTGCAATAAATAAGTGATCTTTAAAGAATTCGGCACTGTGGGGTTGATATGTCGTGAATACATTAACTTCTGTCACGTTTTTCTCAGGATTAGATCCGGTCTGAGCTATTGCGATCGTTGTCGATGATATTAATATTAGTATGAAAAAACACCATAGTTTCATAAACAGATTTAAGAATACAAGTTATTTAAATTTTTCCAGCCGGTTCAAAAAGGTCATTCAGTTCTTGACATTATGCCGTCAATACAACCTTCAACGAATCCTTCGCCTCTCCCGCTATCTTAAAACCCTTCTGGATATCCTCCAGTTTCAACCTGTGCGTTATCATATCCGAAACATCAATCCTTCCATCACTGATCAATCCCAGAGCTTCTTCAAGGTCAACCGGCGCTGCACCATAGCTTGATACGATACCCAATTCGTTTCTCCAGAAATCCTCAACAGGAATGGAAATATTCTTATTCGGTATGGCAAAAAGCATTATTATCCCTTTCCTGTCGATGTACCTGAACGCTGCATCAAAAGCAGGCATCGCTCCAGTGCACATGATGATCCTGTCAGCCTTTACGTTCAACTCAACATTTGCATTGAACACTTCATCTGCCCCGCACTCTTTTGCCATGTTCAACCTGTATTCGATAATATCTGTTGCAATAACGTGCGCTTTTTTCAATTTAGCGATCTTTATGTTCAGGAGACCTGAAACCCCCGAGCCCATGACCAGAACGGTCTGCCCTTCGCTTAGCCCGATGATTCTTTGCGCCCTGACCACGCACGCCAGGGGCTCTATCATTGTCCCTTCTTCATACGAGACATCATCGGGCAGGACGTAAGTGCCATTTTCAACATTTATCCCAGGCACCCTTACGAACTCGCTGAACCCTCCCGGGTCATAGTTGCCTTTATGCAGCATCTCACAGGCTGTATGGTTGCCTGAAAGGCAGTACCTGCACTCATTACACGGGACATGATGGCTCACGAAGACCCTCTGCCCTTCCTTAAATTTATCAGACCGTGATTCGACGATATCCCCTGACATTTCATGACCCAGGACACGGGGCGCCTTCTTGATGCGGTACCATTCCATCAGGTCTGTTCCGCATATACCGGAGGCTCTCATCTTTACAAGAATTTCGCCATGATTGATTTCGGGTTTTGGTCTCTCCTCTATCCTGATATCGTTATTGTTATAATAAACAGCGGTTTTCATGATAGAACACGGATTGTACGGATGACACGGATGACACGGATGCGCACATATCCGTGAAATCTACTCTTTCTCTTGTTCGTATATCTCGTAAGCCTCATCCAGTGACTTACCCTCATGAACTATAGCCCTGACAGCCTGTATCATGCCCACAGGACTATCGCTCTGGAAAATGTTCCGTCCCATATCAACTCCGGTCGCTCCATCCAAGATCGCATTATAGCTCATCTGCAGCGCCTCCATCTCAGGCAGTTTCTTGCCGCCGGCGATTACCACAGGGACATTGCCGCATGCTTCAACCACTTTTTCAAAGTTTTCAGTGTAATAGGTCTTTACCATGTGCGCCCCTATCTCCACGCATATCCTGGATGCAAGACCCAGATACCTGGCGTCGCGCACCATCTCTTTTCCCACTGCTGTCACTGCAAGGACAGGGATGCCGTAGTTTTCCCCTTCGTCCACAAGTTTTGACAGGTTGCCTATCGTTTCCTTTTCGTATTCCCCGCCGATATATACAGAGCATGTGATAGCGGATGCATTGATCCTTATCGCGTCATTTATATTTGTGGTTAATATCTCGTTTGAAAGTTCCTTCAGGACGCTCTGCCCTCCTGAAACGCGAAGAATTATGGGTATTTCCGCAGCAGGGTCTATCCAGTTCCTGACCGCTCCTCTTGTTATCATTAACGCATCAGCATACTGCAGCAAGGGTTCAACAGTTTTACCAAGATCCGTTAGTCCTGTGGTGGGACCCTGGAAATAACCATGGTCAACAGCCAGCATAACGCAGCGGCCACTTCCGGGCCTGATTATCCGTGAAAGCCTGTTCTTCATTCCCCAGTTCATTTTCGATTTCCTCCTATTTCTTTTTCTCATGTCTAAGCAATAAATAGCCTTTATCGACCAGCCAGTGATGGAATTCGTAAGTAGTGTGCAGGCAGTGTTCCTGGCATATATCCCGCAATTCTTGGTATTCTGCCGAGTCCTGTTCCTTCAGGTTCATTATCATCTGAAGGGGACATTCAACATCGTTGCAGTATTCTCTTCTCTTATACTCTACAAATCCCTCGGTTGGCATAATTACAAAGATGATTCTGGATATTTAAAATTAACGGATTTACGTGACCGTTCAGGTTCGTGTTGGTGGTTATGCTGAGATACAATATAATCTATGGATTAGTGGATAAGTAATTGCCTAATCGTAAGTTTTAAGACTTGATAAATCAGAACTATGTTATTCAATAAGATTCTATATTTATATTATCAAAAAAGCATATACAGGCATTGGCCTTAAGTCCGGGGTTTGTGACTGAAGGGGATAGGCGTTCTCGTGCATCCATCAG
>JAJRAP010000283.1 GCA_028679855.1 Candidatus Methanoperedens sp. | reverse complement strand
TTCATCCTCTTCAACATATTCATTGCCAACAAATTTTGGATCATTGTCTGTCATAGAAATCACTTTTTAACATGAAATCCTTATATGGTTACATAAAGCTTATGGTGCTTTTATGCTTACAAAATTAATATTCCCTTCGCAGTGGATACCGACCCAGCCGTACCTGAGTCTCCCCTCGCTGACTGCCTTTCTAAAAGCCCATGACTGCAATGTGGAGCAGATGGATGTGAATGTATCCTTTTATGAAGATCTCCTGAGTAAAAAGGGTATGCAGGGCTCTTATGAGATGGCTTATGCGAAATTACAGGAGCTTGAATCCAGAACTGCATTGCAGACAGGTCTTAAGGAGCAGTACGCCATGCTGGGTGGTTCTATTCTGGCTGGTAAATACATTGTGGATAGGGTTGACAGGGCAAAAAGTATCCTTAGAGATATTGATAAATTCTATGATTTTAATGAATTGAACGATGCCTTCAGGATACTGGAACTCGGACTTAAGCTTGCCTCTTTAGCATATTATCCAACGAATCTGACTTTTCATTCTTATGATATGCGATATTCATGCCGCGCAAGCAAGGATGTGCTTGCTGCGATAAACGACAGAGAGGAAAATATTTTCATAGATTACTTCGAGAAGAGAACTGTTCCGGAAATAATCGAAAAAAACCCCGGTCTTGTGGGAATTTCGATAATCAATACAAGCCAGTTGATCCCCGGTCTGACTCTGGCAAATCTTATCAAAAAAGCTGATGAAAAAATACATATCAACATCGGTGGAAGTGTTTTTACCCGCCTTATTAATGAAATATGCCATAATGATGGGCTGTTCTCTATTGTTGACAGCATTATCGTTCATGAAGGCGAAACTGCGCTGCTTGGACTCATCAAACACCTGCAAAACGGCTTTGATATAGAAAATATTCCGAATCTCATATATAAAAAAGGATCGGAGATCAGGATAAATAAGATCAGCTCGGCAGGGGAAGATATCAACTTGCTTCCTACTCCTGATTTTGATGGTTTTCCGCTTGAATTGTATCTGTCCCCCCGGCTTGTCCTGCCCCTCCTATCGTCAAGAGGATGTTACTGGGGGCGATGCACGTTCTGCGACCACAGCTTCGGATATTCGGGAAAATACAGGCCAAGGGATGCGGGTATGCTGTACAATGACCTTGAGGTTCTTAAAAAGAAATACGGGACTGGCTTTTTCACATTTCAGGATGAAGGGGTTTCTCCAGGATTGATAAGCGCTCTTTCGGATAAGATTATCGAGAACGACCTTGATATATCCTGGCTTGCTGATTCGAGGTTCGAACCTGCTTTTTCGCAAGAGATGGGCCGGAAAATGGCTCGTGCAGGATGTAAAATGCTGTATTTCGGGCTTGAATCCGGGAATGAGCGCATCCTGGCATGCATGGATAAAGGGATCAAAAAAGAGAATGTCAGGAAGATATGTAAATACTGCTCTGATGCGGGTATCTGGACGCATCTTTTCCTTATATTCGGGTTCCCGACAGAGACATCTGATGAGGCAAAAGAGACCATGAATTTTGTTCTGGCGAACAGCAGTATAGTTCGTTCAATGTCTTTTGGCAGTTTCCAGCTTACCAAACATTCAAAAGTGTATGAGAACCCGGAAAATTTTGGCGTTGCAAATATAAAACAGGAAGATGATCTTGATCTTTCACTCTGGTATGAATGCAAAGTCCAGCGAGGGATGTCGAAAAAAGATACCGGCACTGTAATAAAGACTTTCGACACCCTGCTTTCGCAAAGATATAAGGATTTCCAGCTATGGAGATCCCTTGATAGAGAGCATCTCTTCTTGTATATTTCTCATTATAAAAAAGTCACAGGCAGAGTACCTGACCTTGTTGAAGTATTGAACAAAGCATACCGGAAGAAATCGATAAGAAGTCCGAGTACAATCGACCAAAAAATTTCCAGGCTATATCCTGTTTTAAATGATGGAGTGTTCGTGGGGACGTTTAACTTCAACTGGGGAAGGATAATGCATGATGTCATGATGAATGAACATCAGGGCAGCAGCGCAAAACCTGAGAAGACACACGGGCTGTTCGATATGAATAACAGGTTCCTTACCATATCAGATCTTGCAAAAGATATCCTTGATATGTGCGATGGAAAGACAGGCATCCCTGAGATTATCGAGGCTGTCAGGATAAAATATCAGATGTCACTTGACGAAGCAGCATCCAGATGCCAGAGACTGCTTAAAAGTTTTTATGAGCAGGGAATCTTACGCGCAACAGGGTGAAAAAACATGGTATATGATGTTGTTATTATCGGAGGCGGTCCGGCAGGTCTTACAGCCGGGATATATGCGAAAAGGGCGATGCTAAATGCAGTGCTTCTTGAAAAAATGGGCGTGGGCGGGCAGATCATAGTGACCGATCTCGTGGAGAATTTTCCCGGGTTCCAGGAGATATCAGGCGCTGACCTTGCGGGGAAGTTCGAGCAGCATGCACGAAAGTTCGGGCTTGAGACAAAAAGCATGGTAGAGGTCACTGGTATTGAGGACAGGGGGAATACAAAGGTCGTTAAAACGAGTGAGGGGGAGTTTGAAACAAAGACCGTGATAATCACTACCGGCACTACTCCAAAAAAACTGGGCGCGAAGCATGAATTTGCATTTACAGGCAGGGGCGTATCCTACTGTGCCACTTGTGATGGATTTTTCTTTAAGGATAAGACCGTTGTAGTTGTGGGCGGCGGTGATTCAGCAATCACAGAGGCGATATTCCTCACCAAGATGGCAAAAAAGGTCATTGTGGTACACAGGCGGGACAAACTGCGCGCTGAGAAGATCAACCAGGAACATGCTTTTGCGAACCCTAAGATAAGCTTTGTCTGGGATTCTGTGGTCGAGGAGATATCGGGAAAGCGGGTGGTGGAGAAAGTGGTTGTTAGGAACGTGAAGAAGAATGAGGTATCTGAGATAAAGACCGACGGGGTGTTCATTTACGTGGGGCTTATCCCCAACACTGGCTTTGCCAACGTAAAGAAGGATGAATGGGGATTCATTATCACAAATGACAGCAGGGAAACTTCTATCAAAGGCATCTTTGCGGCAGGTGACTGCAGGGTCACTCCGCTGCGGCAGATAGCTACTGCTGTTGGGGATGGGGCTATAGCAGCAGTATCGGCTGAAAGGTATATAGAAGGACTATAAAAAAACGAAACCTTATAACTGTTCGTTCAGTTCCGAATCGAACTTTCCGCTGTTAATAGCCGCGATGGCTTCCCTGGGACTGAGACCTTCAAAAGTCACGCCAAGGGGCATGCATGTACCCACGACCTCTTTAACAGCGCCCTTCAAACTCTTTGAGAGCGTGTCGATCTTCTTCATGCGCGCTATCTTGACGGCCTGCTTGACCGTGAGATTGCCGATCGTCTTTGTGCTCGGGGTTCCTGAGCCCGTCTCGACTCCCAGCTCTTTCTTTATGAGAGCAGATGTAGGTGGTGTTCCGACCTTTATCGTGAACTGCTTCCTGTCATCGACCGTGATCTTGATTGGAACCTGCATTCCTTTGAATGCGGCGGTCTGTTTATTGATCTCTTCTATGACTGCTTTTACGTTCACGCCGAGCGGACCAAGTGAAGGACCAAGTGGAGGTCCCGGGGTAGCCGCGCCGCCTGCAACTAATGCTTCTAAAACGCTTGCCATTTTTATTTTCTCCTTATTTCTCGATTTCTTCTCTCTTTAATATTCTCACATTGTCGCCGCGTACCGTCACAGGGATGGGTACCATCGCCTCGAACAGTTCCACAGTGATCTCTTCATGAGCTTCATCAATACGTTTAACCCTTGCTTTTTCACCCTTGAACGGGCCGGATATTAGTTCCACAATGCTGCCTTCTGTGATGCCTGTCACTGTGAGCTTGGGCGTCAGGAAATGTTCTATTTCAAGAAAGCTTGATTTTCCCTTCACCATGGTTCTGGCATGCGGCAGGGTCTGGATGACCTGCTCCACGATCTCAGGTCCGGCAGCCTCGATAAGAATGTATCCTTTCAATTCATCGGGTGCAAGTATCGCCCTGACATCAAAATGTTCTTTCTTTGCAACCTTTTCGATAAGGTTCGCGACCGCCCTTTCCTGATTAGCGGTTGTCTTGACAACGTAGATCTCTGAATCCTCTCCGTTCATTTGAACCAGCCCGGCATTACTGTTATCAGTAAATATATGATAAAGCCAATTAACCCTATAAGCAGGATGCCTGCTCCTGCTACTTTTGCGATTATAGTAAACTCTTCCTTTGTGGGTTTTCTTGTAAGTTTAAGCACTCTTGTATATTCACCAAGTCTCAAAGGAATATTCATCGGCATTTGTTTGTCTTCAACCAATATATTTCACATCCATGATTTAAATGATACTGATAACGTTATAAAAGCTATCTTAAAATAATAGCAACCTTCAATTATGCTCAACGTAAAAATAGTTTTCGATTGACTACACAATTGACCATTTTAGGATATCACTTTATTATCGCTCTCTATCCCCCCATCCCTCATCTTAATTATCCGCCCGGTCTGCTGCGCCACAGCAGTATCGTGAGTCACCACAAGTATTGTATGCCCCTCTTCACTGAGATCTTTCAGGAGTCTGACAATCATATCCCTGGTCTTTGTATCCACCTCGCCTGTGGGCTCGTCAGCAAGAATGATGGCAGGATGGTTGGACAGCGCCCTGGCTATTGCAGTCCGCTGCTGCTCTCCTCCAGACAATTCGGATGGTTTATGGTTCATCCTCTCGGCAAGCCCCATGTGCGTGAGAAGTTCAACTGCTCTTTTTTTCCTCTCGCTTTTAGGCACCCGGGCGAAACGCATCGCGATATCCACGTTCTCAAGCGCGGTCAGCGTCGGTATGAGGTTAAAATGCTGGAACACGAACCCGATCTTTTCACGCCGCAACTTCGGGACTTCGCCCTCTCCGACTGTTGTGACTTCAATGCCGTCGATGAACACGCTGCCCGAAGTGGGTTTATCAAGAAGCCCTATCAAGGAAAGGAGCGTGGACTTACCGCTTCCCGAGGGTCCCACAATGCTTAAGAACTCCCCCTTTTCAACCTCAAAACTCACATTGCTTAAGGCGTGCACAGGTATTTTGCCCTGCATATAAGTTTTTGAGAGATTATTTACTCGAAGAACCGGCTCACCCATATTTCATTGCCTCCATGGGTCTCATCCTTGCAGCCCTGTACGCCGGAAGGATCCCTGACACCGTGCCAAGGAACGTGGCGAAAACAAGCGATACTGCCATGAGCCTGTAGGTGACCGCGAAAAGCACAGTTCCCATTGTGGCAAGGTAATCGTTCATGAAATAAATGAATATACTGCCGCCGGCAATGCCAAT
>JAJRAP010000282.1 GCA_028679855.1 Candidatus Methanoperedens sp. | reverse complement strand
TTTGATGTACAGTAGCTTCCGTTTCTATTGTGTTATTACAAGACCTGACCCGTTTAGCTCCTTGTTTTCTCACCTGCTCTCTTGATTGACTTCTTACTCATTTTCTGACTTGGTTTCTTAGCTGGTCTATTGGTTGTTTTCTCATTTGTTTTCTTGGTTGTTTTCTTATCGGGTATAAGTTCAATTACTCCCAAATTCAGATCAGAATATGTAACGACCTCCTGCTCAGAAGGTTCGTAACCTTTATGTTCTACCCGTACTGTGTATTTCCTGCTTGTTTCCAGGCCGTCAAATTCAAAATCTCCGAAGCTGTCGGTCTTGCAATCCAGGCTTTCTTTTCCATCAGTTAATATTACCTTGATTCCCAGAGCGCATTCGCTCTGATGATCTCCAAGCACAACCTCTCCGGCTATAAATCTCTTTGGAAGATCGATGTATCTTACATTTGGTTTAAGATTAAAAGCCGGATTAAGCTCTTCAGTTTTAAACGACGCGACCAATTTAGATATTTCGCTGTTCGGATTGTCAAGATCTCCGAATACAAGAGCTCCGCTTGGACAAGCCTCGATACAGCGCGGTTCTTTCCAGCCTTTTTCCAGAAGGTGAGCGCAGAAAGTGCACTTTTGCGGAATATCTTTTTCCTCGTTCCAATAAATCAAACGGTGTGGACAGTATGAGATGATCTCCCTTTGATCTCTCGCTTTTTCTGGATCGATTATAACAATACCATCAGGACGCCTGTAAACTGCTCCATTCGGAGATTTGTTTATACATGGCGCATCCGAGCATTGAAGACAAGGAACAGGAATATAGTCCACCTTTACCTTCGGGGTAACCCCTCTCTCTTTTTCAATGACTTTCATCCATGATTTTCCTTCGGTTGGTTGCGCGAGAGAATAAGGGGGATAATCATTGCCCTCATATTCATCTCTGCATGCCAAAAAACAGCTGTAACAGCCGTTGCATTTATTAATATTTATTAACATTCCATATCTTGCCATTATTGGATCCCCCATTTAGCGATTTCAATAAGACATGAGTTAGGTGTCATTCCAGGCGCGTGTTTTGAAAGCATTCTTGAAGAAGTCAATATATTAACACAACCCCCGCGGTCAATGGAACTTGCCTTGCCGGGTTCCAGTGGGTCATAATTAGCCGACGAGGCGTAGCTGTGCACGATCCCTGGCATGATGCGTTCCGTGATGACAGCAATGCACAACACTGCTCCGCGGTCATTGTACAGTTTGATAATATCCCCGTTTTTAATTCCCCTCTTTTCCGCGTCTCTGGGATGCACCCGCGCCGGCCACCATGCGAAACCGTCTTTTATTATCCTGTGTGTTGATATTTCATTCAGCCATTTGGCATGTTTGTCGTAATGGGTATGAAACGAAAAACGGGGATGAGGAGTTACAAGCTGAAGCGGATACTTTTTATATAGTTCGCTTCTATATCCTTCCCAGCTGGGTATATAATGCGGAACCAGTGGTCTCTCATCATCATCCGGGAAATACTTTAAAAGACTCTGTGATTTAAACTCTATCTTACCGCTATATGTTCCCAGCTCATTGGCTTTATCGGTGTTTCTTTTTACATTTAGTGGGTCCGGCGTATCGCAGGCCCTGCCTTCGTAAAACCAGCGCAGTGCCGGAGTCGGTTTATAATTATTTCCGGGATTGATTATAAAATATCCTTTTTTTTCGAATTCCTCCCAACTGATATGTTTCGGGAGATCCGATATCTCAAAATACCTCTTTGCCCAATCATGATCGGTTTTTCCTTCAGTATATTCATCTTTCATTCCCAGCCTTTCGGAAAGAAGCGTGAAAATTTCATAATCCGATTTTGATTCCCATAGAGGTTCAATACACTTTTTTATCCGTACCACAACCCTATAATTATTGCCGTTGCTTCCGTGAATGCTGTATCCGCCTGCCGCCGCGTTTTCACCAATATCTTCACGTTCAAGATTGGTACACGCAGGGAGAATGATATCAGCGAAATGTGTTTCTCCGCCCCACCAGCAGTCCTGGTTTACAACGAATTCGAGTTTCGGGCTCTGATACATTCGGACCCATTTGCTTGTATCAGACATGGTTCCTATGAAACTGCTTCCGTATCGATAAAACATTTTAACCTCAGGATATCCCGGCATGGGATATTGGTAATGTATGAACTGCTGTTCAATAGATTTGCCGCAGAAACCCTCACCATTCCATTCGATAGGTGGATTGAGTATTGCTTCAGGCAAGGTTAATCTGTATAATCGCTGTTTGGTAGGATTGATGATTTGTTTATTAGCAGCTCGTGAGATCCCCATTCTGGAATCCGGATCAGCATACCCGGGAAAAGAAATACTTGTATCAGAAGGACCACCCATTGTGGTTCCCCATATCGCGACCCCTGGCTTTCCGAGTCCCTGCATTGCCTGAAGTAGTACCATCATCCTCGCCCATTCTGTTGCAAAAGCCTGCCTGGAAGCGCCCCCCTCCCCACCCCTTGTGCCAGCGGAAAGAACTGTTCGTTTTGATGCCCACTCTCTGGCTAACGTCCTTATTTTCCTCGCTGGAATTCCCGACTCTTCAGCCGCCCATTCGGGTGTTTTGGGTTGTCTGTCATCCTTACCGAGGATGTGCTTCTTAAATTCCTCAAATCCAACAGTGCGTTTATTCACATAATCCTTATCGTAAGTATTCTCTGTGATCCATACATAAGCTATTGCTTGCGCTACCGCAGCTCCAGAACCCATGCGAATCGGGAACCAAGTTCCATCCATGTGAGCGGCAGTATAATTGAAATATGGATCAAGAAAAACCATTTTAATGCCTTTTTCCTTTAGCCACTGGCGCCAGAGCACGGAGTCCTGCCCCGAATATATTGCTCTTGTAGAATCCGGGTCGTTCGACCAGAATACGATCATCTCGGTATTCTTTAAGACATCCTCAAGAAGATCATATTGTTCCGGCATTCCAAGTCGCCAGAAGAATCCCCATGTATGTACCGCACCCCAGTGCCATCCTTCCCAGCTATCAGGATTATCGAATACAGGGGTATATTCCAGCATATCCATAAAACGGGAAAAAGGCCCCATCTTATAGCCCACAATACCCCAGTTATGATGTGACGATGTCAGGCCTGTTATTGCCGCGCCGCCATAATCTCTTCGTACCCTTTTGATTTCGCCAGAAACTATATTCAGCGCTTCATCCCAGCTGATGCGTTCATAACCAGATATGCCTCTCTGTTCCTGATTCCTTTTCCCGTTCGGATCAAAATCCTTTCTCTTCATAGGATATTTAATACGATCTTCAGAATACAACCTGTCTCTTTCAGTAAAAATAAACGGCGCTATATTGAATTTTTTTGGTGGTGAATATGCCTTTCCGACTGCTTCAATGATCCAAGGTTTAAATTCTTTTTCATCTATCTGCAAAGGTCTTATTCTTACGACTTTACCATCTCGAATATAAACCGAAATAGGACCCTCATTGGTACAGCTAGTAATAACTTGTTCTGACATTGCTACCTCCTGTAATTCATTATGTATGCTTTAACCTATCACTGGTAATGGCGATAGTATAATTGCCCTCTAATTTTATGCTAAAATTTATTGCACAAATAATTGACAAAATCAAGCCATCTTTTTTAACTTCCTTTCTTGATAGCACTACAATTTGAATGATGATTAATAATTCAAGATAATTCCAGATGTTTATTATCCCTCCTGACTTATTTGCCCGTTTTGAGTCAGTTTTCGCTAAAAAGTCGCTCCCGAATGAGCAGAAAAAAAGATAACCAAGACCATTAGACTGCTGTTTACCGGATATAAAAGAAAAAACGAATAACTTACCTTATATGGGGCTCTTGGGATGCATAAAGATGTTTCACTGATTTCTCCCGAACGAATTGAGCGATCCATCCTCTTGGTTCGCGGTCAGAAAGTAATGTTGAGTACTGATTTGGCAGGGCTTTATCAAGTTGAACCACGGATATTGGTTCAGGCAGTAAAGCGCAATATAGCCCGGTTTCCACAGGATTTCATGTTCCAATTGACAGAAGAAGAGTACTCTAACTTGAAATCACAAATTGTGATTTCAAGTTGAGGAGGCCTCCGCCGTGCCAGACCTTATGCCTTCACGGAGCAGGGTGTAGCCATGCTCTCCAGTGTGCTTCGGAGTAAACGTGCTGTTCAGGTGAATATTGAAATCAAGAGAGCATTTGTCAGACTCCGGCAGATACTTGCTTCCAACAAAGATCTTGCTAAAAGGTTGGGTGAGCTTGAAAAGAAATATGATGCCCAATTC
>JAJRAP010000025.1 GCA_028679855.1 Candidatus Methanoperedens sp. | reverse complement strand
GGCGGCGTACCCAAGTGGCTAAGGGAGAGGTCTGCAAAACCTTTATGCAGCGGTTCAAATCCGCTCGCCGCCTCCAAACACTTGATTGATTCATCGCACTAAGATTTTGTTTTTTTCTTACTCCCTTCATAGTAAGCCTCTTTTTTGCTTTTCACTGAGTAGGAAAGAGAAAAAAAGGGCAAAAATTTATTGAATATCAAAGTACGCCTCGTTATATTAACGGGCACTTGAATAATTGTGGAATGCATTCCTTCCCCCATTTATTATTTGAGGTCGAAGAGGTCGAATATGTTATCTTTTTCTGCTGTCATTCCCGAATGTCGGGAATCCTTTTTTGGTCCAGCGTGAGGTGCGTAGCCAATTCATTACTTCATATTGAACAGAGGCTTTTTTCAAAATTATTGACAGAAAATCATTTGAGAGCATATAGTGAAACGGACATAGAATCAGTATAAAAATTAAGGCAACGCATAAAAGATGTAGGGAGAAAGCATGTCCTATTACGTATACGAAAACTGGACAGCAGAACACAAGGCAGTTATTCATCGTGGAACCTGTGGAAATTGTAATGATGGAAAGGGCTGTCATAAAAATCCTTTGGGTAAAAGAAATGGCAAGTGGCATGGACCGTTTGATACGTTAGAGGGCGCTCAGAGAGCAGCAAGAAAAACTGGACAACCTGTTCGGCTGCATAGGTGTATCTGACAAAAAAACAGCAATATAACAAAAATTAGAAGGAGTATAAATGAACAAAGTTGGACAGAATGGCAGGAGGAAAACATTGTATATCCGGCTAAATGTCTATCCTTGTGGGAATGCTGATCCAACAAAGAATTTGACTATTTCATGTCCCGATAGGGAGACAAGATTCAAGACGACTCTTTCTGACAATGGATTAAGGAAATTCAGGGAACAGATCCTTAAGTTTTATAAGGCACAAATTCTGGAAAAAAGGAGCAGTATGCTTGTAACACATGGCGGTAAAGCCAAAAAATTTAGATGGGAATTTCAAGGTGATCAAATTACAATTACCAATGAAGATGGCAGGACTCATTTATATTCAGCGGTTGAAACATATGCCACCATAGACTGGCTATCACATAGATTTGATGATAGATGGTTTCCATTGGCGAATAATGTAAAAAAGCTTGGTAACAGAAGTGAAGTCGACGGGCTTGGAGTTGCAATTCTGCATCAACGGCCAATTGATATAACTCATGCGCAGGGGGCTTCCTATTTAGTAGGCGTTGTTTTAGAAAAAGTTGAGATATTGGAATGGAATGGTAAATCTAGGGGGATAGAATGGCGTATTATTCATCGCCCAAGCAATGTTAGCGAACTTAGGAGAATAGTAAATACAAATGTGGCCTTACAAAGCATCAAGTGGAGGGATTAAATCTGGGTTGAGGTATCTTTTACGTGTGATGCGGGCAGCGTTGAATGATATTTTTCAGCCTAAGCAGATGAGATTAAATTAGAAGAATGTTACTCAAAAATAAGGCAGCTGCTATTGGTTCAGTCATTTTATGCATGAGAAGCACATTTATTTGTAAATAAAATCAAACATTCTACGCCTTCGTCCTTTAGTCTGCACGCTAAATATTTATTATAGAGTTTGAATACAGGGCAGGTTCACCTTCCAGAGTTTTAATAACTCTTGTCACAGAACCAGCTAAGTGGTATATTGGAAATATTGAGGAGGTGAAAGAATGGCAGAGATAAAGCAACAAGTCATCAAAATGATTCAAAGTCTACCTGATGAGGTTTCTTTAGACGAGATTATGGCAGAGTTATACTTTAGGCTCCAAGTTGACGCAGGTTTGAAAGAATTAAACGACGGCAAGGGGATTCCGCATGAGGAAGTGCAAAAACAGATGTCAAAATGGCTACTGAGATAAGGTGGTCTCCACGAGCTGTCTCCAACCTGGAAGAGATTTGCAAATATATCGCGAGAGATTCAAAACATTATGCCAGTCTTTTCGCTAAAAAGATACTCATTATAATTAAAAACATCCCTCAATTTCCTAGATCAGGGCGTGCCGTTCCAGAGTATAGCGATGAAAATTTAAGGGAGAAGGTTTATCAAAATTATAGAATAGTTTACAGACTAAAAGATGATAGTATTGAAATCGTTGCTATCTGTCATGGTGCCAAACAATTGGAAGATGTGCTTTAGACAGGATCAACATATTACAAAAATTGGAGCAACTTCATCCTTAAAAACTCAATGAAAGATGCTTGAGAAAAAACGATTTAGATCTTTCTTCCATATATCTTCGATGAAACTCTGCATTCCCTTTCTCTTCATCCTTATTGCATGCTGTTCCACAGTTTATGCAGAAGAAATCGACGGCAAAGCATTTCTCAAGCAAGGCAGGGAGTTGCTGGAATGCAGGAAATACGAAGATGCCATAAAAAGCCTTTCTATTGCAGAGAAAGAATTTCCCTTATTAGGTGATTATGCGTTGTTATGGCTTTCTGATGCTTATCATGAAACTGGAAATCACGCAGAGTCGCTGAAGTCTATCCGGTCTCTCCTGAAAAATTATCCTGATTCACCTCTTATAAAAAAAGCACGTTCAAGAGAACTCGCGGAAGCCGAAGAAGTGTCCGAAGAAAATATTCAGCAACTGTTCGAATCCTTTATCAAAGATTACCCGAAAGACGTGGAAATAAAGTACTCCTATGCCCAGTTGCTTAAGAAGAACGACAATGCTGATGCTGCGAAGTTGATTTTTAAGGAGATATGCATAAGCGCTTGCACTCTTTCCGATATGGCCTGCGATGAGCTGAGTTCTTCCGATATGCAGACAAGAGATCTGGTCGAAAGGGCATCGAATCTCATGAAACTCATGGACAACAAAGAGGCAGAGTCTGTTCTCAGGTCAGCGATCGAGACAGATGATGGGAGTTTGAAAAAGGAGATCCTGATAAACCTCGGCCGCTCTCTTTTCAGACAGAAAAGATATTTCGAGGCAGCAGAGATGTATGACAAAGCGG
>JAJRAP010000281.1 GCA_028679855.1 Candidatus Methanoperedens sp. | reverse complement strand
CAAAAAGTTAGTTACATATTGGAAAATAAAGGGTGGCAACGTAATGTGATTTTCGAAAAATTATAGGGAAAATTGGGAGCTATTTATTAGCGTGGAAATCCCTGTACCATGGAAGAAGCGAGAAAGAAATTAAGAGATATGCGAGAGAATTGGAGATAGAATAGATGAAAAAATCACCAGAGTAATTTCAGTTACTACCCTGGCTGAATTGCTCATTTTCCTTGGTAATGACATTTACAAGAAAAAAGTAAACGAATTGCTCTCATTAAACCTGGAGATCATAGATACTGATCGGACAATAGCAATACGCGCAGGGGAGCTGCACATGATCTATAAGCTTCCTCTCGGCGATTCTCTCATAGCCGCAACCGGCATAAATGAAAATATCAAGCATGTTTTAACAGATGACGGCCATTTTGACGCAGTCCAGAATTTCATCAAGCCAATTAACCTGAAGACTGCTTTAAAAATGGGCAGGTGAGAAAAGAAGGCTGTTACACCTTATTTTTTATCTTTTTGATGCTATAATGATATATTTGGTATAGGGGTGCGCCGATATGCTCCCTGGCAACCGCTTCACATCAAAATTAAAGTATACAGGTGACCGGAATGCCGCATCATACCGAGGCAACTTCCGGTTCGCCTGTGTTCAGGATAGCGGCTGACGGGGAACTCCGCACTTCGCGGGTACCCGCGCTTTCCGTTCTCTTGATGCAGGAGCAGAGATGCACGGTGGGATTTTGAGCATGTGGGGGAGGGGTTTGTGTATTTATGACCATAGCGTCATGATTCGCTTGGGTTTTATAAAAATACAATTAAACAATTTCTGAACAACCTTCCACTTCTAAAATAGATTGAAGAGAGGATATCAAAACACTATCTAGTTCATTATTCTCAAAAACATCAATGAAATTTTCCAGAATACTGAACCTTTCTTCATCATCAATTGGAATAGTGTTCCCCCTTCTTGTTTCCCTATACTCCTGTCTTAATCTCGGAAGATCCTTTACAAATGGGCTCAGAGAACGACCAATATCCACTACATCTCGAAGAATTTCTTTTTGATATGTCTCATTCCATAAGTTTGAGAGAATTGCCAATAAATCTCCAAATTGTTCCATTTCACTATTTGTCTCCGACTTACCAGTACGCTCACGTATTCCTTTTCTTATTCTGCGATGACTGCTCTCCAATCCGTTATTATGGCGTCTGAATGAAATGTTTCTTCCCTTAACAATCGGATCAGGGACGAATAGCTCTTCCCAGTGACTTTCAAAAGCATCAATAATCGTTAAAGCTATTCGCTGATATTGTTTCTCAAGTTTCCAACTTTCCGTCCGAATCTTGAGCAACACTTCATTTATTTTTATCAAAACTTCATCAAGTTCAAAATCAGTCGGCTTTGAATCATTCAAATTATTTTGTCGTGTAATCCTTAGATTATCACGCAACTCATCCAACCATTGCAATACTTTCTCCATAATAGAAAAATACTCAAACACCTTGGAATCCTCCAAAACAGACTTCAAAGACTCGTGTAATTCCATCAGTGGTTTATGAACAAAGTTATTCGAGGCATCACAATGGACTAATCTTTTAACAAGGTCACCTACTATTTTTATCCTGCGATATTGAATGAAATACGATATTGGGCGTCTCATCCATTTCACACGTTTTTCCACGGGAAAAAGTAAATGATCAACCGCTATATGTATCCATCGATCCTGAATTCTTTTGATCATGCTATCTCCACTCCCGTTATTTTCATAACGAAGTGATTTCAATTTGGAAGTGAGTTTGTGCTTGACAATTGAGTTCTTTAATTTTTTATGATACTCAGTTATCATATCTTTTTCAAGGTCACTGAGGAAATGTATCTGGCATATCTGTTGAGAAGCATCAGGAAATATCTTTTTGACACTCAACTTGATTCCTTTTGCCATATCTCGGACTACGACAAGAGGTGAACCATAACTATTTTTGAAATCTAATAATACTGGATCAACATGTTCTTCAGCTTCAGAAGGTATTAAATCCGCATTGATAACCATGTTATCGATGCCTTCCTGTAACACAAAAACAACTCTTCCACCAGATCTATTAGTTCCATCCATATGGAGGATCATGCATCCTTTACGTTCAATAAATGCTTTTATCTCTCGACTCTTATTTATATGAAACTGTTTAAAGAGCAAAAGGAAGTCAAGGCTCCTGTTTGATATTGTTCCTGTTGAGAGAAAGATCCCTTTTGTTTCAAGAAATCCACGTATCTCATGCCGTTTCATGCCCAAACGCCAATGAAGAAGACCAATCAGTATGATCAAGTTCATGTCAGCTTCACATTTAGGTATTAGCGGTGTATCAGTTCCATCTTGAATAGAAATGTGATCTTCCGGATTGTTTTTATCAGCCAGTACTTTGATTGTGGTATTTTTCTTTCCCTGGAGACTTATTATTTCTCGCCTGTATGTGTATTTGACTGTGAGTCTTCGATCGAAACTTTCATTTTTCTTTTTTTGAGAAATATTAGTTGAAGTTGAGTTTTTTTTTCATCAAGCTTGTAACGAAATATGATTTGTTTGATTTCTTTGCGATCAATGGATTTACCCATACCATCCAGCATGGTATAGATGTCATTAGCGGAGAGTGAATCGCCAAGAATTAGTTGAGCCAAATATCCAAATTGAAGGTTTTCAATTACGAATGAACTCGGTTCTGGAAGATTATCTGGATCGCTCCCCAAATACCTGACATGATGTTGAATTATTTTTTTCCCTTGTCGTTCGTTCCATACTCAGCATATCTAATTTTATCCCCTTGCTTGATTTTACGGGTGAATGTTTTGTGTTCTGTCATATTGTAGTGTATATACACTACATAATATATTACCTTTTCTTTATGATTCGGAGGAAATTTTGAGGATGGGGCGAAACGTATATAATAAAAATTTACGATATATATTTAAAAAGTCCCAAGTCTAACTTGACGCTATGGCATTTTAATATTATGCGCAAGCGAAAAGATTATTAGCACTTAGAATAAATAGAATCTATGAGGCGGTAAGATTTATGGACACATTCTGGACAATAGTTGTTATTCTGGTGATCCTCTGGCTATTGGGATTTTCGCTCGGTTTAGTTGGTAGCTTTATCCATATATTGCTGGTGGCTGCTATCATCGTGATACTGATCAGAATCATTCAGGGACGCAAACCATTGTAGCCATTCCGGTTGAAAAATGGGTGTTCGATACGGAAAATTGTGAAAAAAACATTTGAGGTCGCATGCCTCAAGGGAGTGCAAGCGCATGATGCGCCGCCCTCCTACTTCCCAAAGACCTTCTTGATCTGCCCGACCTTTTCTTGAACTTTGCCCTCTATCTTTTCGTCTTTGCCTTCTAGTTCCAGTTTGGGATTCTTGCTGAGTTTCCCGGCGATTTCCTTGATCTCACCCTTCACTTTGTGAATCTTACCTTCTGCCTGGTCCTGTGTACTGCTTTTCATGGTATTCCTCCGTTTGTATAAAATCTTATATTAATCTTGCAGCGCAATCACAGCTATGGCATCTTATCAGGAGCCTTAAGCCGAAGAATTCAGAGAATTATCGGTATTACCTGCTGTTATGCCCGCTACTCGATATTATCTATTATGAATGTATACAATATTAAAGGATATCGTATGAAAGACTGAAAACATAATATTGTTTTACTTATTTCCACTCAGCCCAATCTCATTTCATTCAAATCTTTCTCTAAAGGTTTCAAAATATGTTATAAGCAAAGGCAGAAGTATCGGGCCTAAAAACAACCCTACAACCCCGAACAAATTCACTCCGCCTACGACTCCAGCAATTACAATTATTGGGTGCACATCAGCTTTTGCCTGTACTATTTTTACCCTTAATATATTATCTATTGTTTCTATAATCAACACTCCATACACGAATAGCCCTATGCCTTTTGATAGTGTGATATAATCATTTGTAAAGTAGCCGGTCAAGACCATATACAAAGAAGCAGGCACCCATATAATGGCAGTTCCCACTGCTGGAATCAAGGCAAAAAATGCCGTTAGGACTCCCCAAAAAATTGGAAGCGGAACGCCAAAGACGTAGAATCCAATTACAGCCGCAACTCCTTGTGCCAATGCAACAAATAATTGTCCAAAAACTACTGCATAGGTTACCTTTTCGAATTGATCCATAAGCTTTTGGATTGTCTTTTTTCTAATCGGAAGCAAATTAACTGTCATTTGCATTATTTTCTGCCAATCCTTGAATAGAAAATAAGATATAAACAATACAAGACCCCCATTGAGAATTGCCAGAGGTATTTCAATAAGGTAATTTGTTAGTATCTCTTGAAAACGCGGTAATAGTTTCTGCAGGTGCTTGTCAAAACCTATCTTTGACAGACTTTGCGCACTAAATTTTTCTATATTGTTTATTATAGAACAAATTTTTGAATCAGCACTTGTGCATCCGAAACCGAATAAAGCTCCTTTTGCAATGTTGCTTGACAACGAATTATAAAATTCAAAGCTCTGTTGTGTAACTTCAAATACTACATAAGAAAAGGGGAGCAATAAAACAATGACAATAACCAGTATTGTGAGAATAATTGAAAAGAATTGATTGGATATTCTCTTTCTTACTTTCTTGTAGAGCGGATAGAACATGTAGGTTATGAGAATGCTGCTCAAAAATATGGTTATCATCGGCTCAATAATTTTAAAAAACAAGAAAAGAGCGAGGAAGAATATTACAAAAGGCACGATTTTTTCATATTGATTATTCAAAATGCTTTCTTCTTCAGACCCCATTCCTTCTTCAATCTCCATTTTCTCTGTCATATCCTCGTGCCTCGATACTTAAATAGGACATATAACTGTTCGGAGGCCTCCGATTGTAGTCGTTAAAAATCCTACTTCCCAAAGACTTTCTTGATCTGGCCGACCTTTTATTGAACTTTGCCGACTATTTTTATCTATTTTCGCTCCAGCATATCTCCTATGTATGTGCCTATAATGAATAGTACTGCAAGGATTATAACTTCAATAAATACTACCGCTCCAGCTAAAGTGCCAAGCAGCAGAATCCATCTACCTCCAATTAATCCCAATACTACCATTATAGCGCCCAGAATTATTCCAATTACCACTCCTTTTTTCAATAAAGTGGAGCGGTCTTCCTTGCCTGGTTTCAAATAGCCATAAACAATTCCGAATATAATTATCAATATTTCCAATGTATATGCCATAATATCCTCCTAATTTTAGATTTCAATATATTTCTGTTCCAGATACTCTGTTAGCCAGCTCTATTTCTTATATAATAGCGCCCCGGTCAGTACTCCAAGCAAACCTATCAGTACATATCCCAGGCCTCGCATAACGAACGTCGCATCAATAGCGGATGCAATTCCCCAGAGGGTCAAGAAAAATCCGGTGCCAGCGAGTGAGATCGCAACCCCGGTAATAAATAATTTTTTTCTGAATTTCTCTATACCTTCTTCTATGGAATTTTCAATTCCACCATGCTTCTGCGCTTCGATAAAGCCCTGAATTATCGATTTTGAAAAGCCTCTAAGAAAATCTATTATACTTTGCTGCACTAGCCTTTTCCCCTCCCCATCACGTAACCCACGATCACTCCGCCGACGAATGCTCCTGCCACATAAGCAAGAGGGTTTTCGTTTATCTTTGCTTCAGCATATTCTTTTTTCTCTCCAAGTGTCTTCTCAATTGATTTAGATAGTTCGTCAATTTTGACGCTTAGGTCATTGAGTGTCTGCTTTATCTGCGTTGATTCTTCTTCTTCCATAAATTAACCTCCACAGTGTAATTTATGTAGTATTCTATATATAGTTAGGGGTTACCAACAAAACCTTTCGCTGATTACCAAATTCTACTCAAAACCATAACAATTTGTTAAAGAGGAATAAATTTTTCACTTTATCATCGGTGGACGCTGAGTAGTTGGAGCCTTCTCAAGCACGGTCTTGAGCTTCACTTTTCCCGGCCCCCTGAAAAATTCCATAGTTACCCTGTCACCAACTTTATGTTTGCTGATGACTTTGATCAGGTCCCTGACATTATTGATCTCAATATCGTCCATGTGGACAAGGATATCCGCAACTTCAATGCCTGACCTGTTGGCTTCGCTTCCAGGTATCACATTGGTCACCACCACCCCTTTTTCAGTTGGAAGATTATAGTACGCCACAAGCTTTGGATTGACATCAACTGCATTGATGCTGATCCACGGTCTTACGATTTCACCGTGTTCTATCAGATGCTCAGCCACCCACATTGCTGGCTGTATCGGGATGGCAAAACCAATGCCCTGGGCAAAAGGTATGATGGCACTGTTAATCCCTATCACCACACCGCTGCTGTTTATCAATGGGCCGCCGCTGTTGCCGGGATTGATGGCTGCATCTGTTTGTATCAATCCTTCCATGAACGTCACTTCTGTCTGGATAGAGCGGTTCAATGCGCTTATGACGCCGGCTGTTACAGTTGGGCCCCCCACAAGGCCCAGGGGACTGCCAATAGCAATAGCCATCTGCCCAATTTTTAAAGCGTTGTTTTTTGCCATCTCAGGCACAGGCAGGCCGCTGACATCAATTTTGAGCACTGCGAGGTCCATTAAAGTGTCGAGTCCTCTTATCACTCCCTGGAAGATCCTTCCGTCTTCCAGTGCCACTTTTATATCACGAGAACCAAGCACTACGTGAGCATTTGTGAGAATATAGCCGTCTTTTGTAATTATGAAACCTGAACCTACGCCAGGAATCGGATGAACGTTCAGGTAGGCATCTTTGATCAGCTTTACTTCACTTATGTTCACAACGCTCGGTATCACCTTTTCTACAGCCCCGACGACTGTATCGTCAAAATTTGCCATACTATCACTCCTACTATACGATATATGTGATATCTGACACCATTAGTTATATCCCTTTCCACTTTGTAGTGAGTTCATTTCTCGATTAGTTTATTTTTTGTCGCAACAACCACTCAAAAGAGAATATTAGTTATTAAATTCAAGCGTAATATATAAATGTTATGAAGATATTTGTTCCTTATTATAGAAGTAGTTCCTTTTAATGACTGTATAAATTAAGACTATCAAGGAAAAAACAGCATTGCCTATAAATGGTTGACTATTATAGACAGCCACCTGATTTAAACTAATAATCAAGAATAATATAGAATATATAATCATACTAAAATATCCCCATTTCTTTAAATTCAAATATCCATAAGCAATGATAAAAGTTACCGCAATAATAAATATTCTTACAACAGTTTCAGGTATATTAGGAACTCCAAATCTAATATTAAATCCAATTTCTTGTTTTACTCCCAAAGTTAAAAGCAACACTATTGCTCCAAAAATATCGAAATAACCAATAAACGTTATACCAATAGGCATTTTCATCTTCATTAATATCACCTCAAAATTTAAATTTTCTTACTATGAACGCAATGGTCTCCAGACACTGACCCTATGTCACATCCTTCTTTTTTGGGTTGCCAATCTTAATAATAGCGTAAACCAACCCGACAAAGAGTATATAAAGCAATCAAGTCTTGTATGTAGAAATCGCATAAACTGAATCAATCAGGTGTTGAGTAAAGATAAAGTTGTTATGTTTAAACATAATCTTTACATATCTATAAGCAATTTTAGTACCAGAAAACACCATGACAACACTCGACCCCTGGGGCGCAGTCAAGATAGACAATTATTCAAAACTGTTCGACGAGTTCGGGATATCGAAGTTCGATGAACTTCTCGGTAAGATAAAAAACCCTCACAGGTACATGAGAAGACACATAATTTTCGGGCACAGGAGCTATGATTCCGTGCTTGATGCCATGCTCTCCGGAAAACCCTTCGCAGCCATGAGCGGCTTCATGCCGTCAGGACATGCTCACCTGGGGCACAAGATGGTGATGGAAGAGATAATCTGGCACCAGCAGCAGGAAGGGGATGCCTTCCTTGCCATCGCTGACATGGAGGCACACGCAGTCAGAGGCAAGACCTGGAAGGAATGCAGGGAATACGGCATCAACGAGTACATTCTAAGCGCGATAGCGTTCGGGCTTGAGCCGGGTGCTCATATCTATTTCCAGTCAGGTTCTAACTCTGTTAGATCGCTGGCTTTTGAACTTGGTATTAAGGCGAATTTATCCGAGCTTTCAGCCATATACGGCTTCAATGGCGAGACCAACATCGCGCATATGGTCAGTGCTCTCACGCAGAGCGCTGACATACTCAATCCACAGTCAGAGGAGTTCGGAGGACCGAAACCTGTGGTTATCCCCGTGGGCGCAGACCAGGACCCGCACATCAGGTTGACGAGGGGGTTAGCAGAAAAAATTAATTGGTTCAACGCGTTTATTCCTGATACAGAAAAAAGCCCGCATGGTTTACATATTCATATATATTCAAAATCAGCACCTCAAGAAGCTTTTGAAGCTCTGAATGTGATTTTTAGGAAAAAATGGAAATCAAATTTTCATGCGGGTCATATCGATATATTATGTAATACCTCAAATGTTGATGAAACTTTCGAAGATGTAAAAAAAATCACAAAGGATATAGAACTAAAATATGGCGGCTATGCTTTCATGCCGCCCGCCTCCACATACCACAAGTTCATGACAGGTCTTCAGGGCGGGAAAATGTCAAGCAGCATCCCTGAAAGCTATATTGCCCTCATGGACAAACCCGAGGATGGCGCTAAAAAGGTGATGCGGGCAAAAACAGGAGGCAGGGTAACTGTAGAAGAGCAGAAAAAGCTTGGCGGAGAGCCGGATAAATGCACTGTGTACGAGTTGCTACTTTACCACCTTGTTGAAGATGATAATGAACTTCTTGAAGTCTATAAGGACTGTATGGGCGGGATGCGCGCCTGTGGCAACTGCAAGAAATATACTGCTGAACTGATGAGTGGATTCCTGAAAGAGCATCAGGAAAAGAGGGAGCTGGCGCGGGAGATGCTTGGGGAGTTCGAGTTGCAGGTTACCAAAATTATATGAACCTGGGAGACAGAATAATCAGCAGATGCATACACCGGAGGAATAATGGTACGATTAGAAAGACATGGAGATTCCTACGTCCTTGTCACAGGCTCGTCGCAAAAACAGGACATCGGTGTCCTGATAAGCGCCCTGTCCGAGCTGCAGAAATCCTCTCCAGATAGTGCAAAGATCAGGGAAGGGCTTCTATATCTTGACAACTGTGGCATAGCGGATTTCAGGAAAGAGATAAAGACAGTACTTCAAAACGCCATAGATTAAAGGAGCATGACCATCATCGATTTATAACTGCAAGATAACTTCTTATTGATGCCAGAATTGTTCCTGATACCAATAATAAGCGTATTCGATGTCCATGATGTCGCGGTAAGGGACTGGCTCAGCAAACTCGATGATAAAGCCCTCAGTGGCCACCTTGAGTCGCCATACGGGCTTGACAGGTTCTTTCCCGAGAGCGCCCGCCATGCATTGAAAAGCGTGGACGGGGTTCACGAAGAGGTGCTGCACCTCCTCGATACAATCGATCCACAGGCTGTACTTCTTGAGTTATCCGTGGATTTTGTGGATCTTGAGAACAGGTACAATAAGAGGCTCCTATCACCATCTGAATTCTGGTCAGAGTATTACGAGACAGGAGCCCGGGCAGAGAAGTCTATGCATACTGTTTACTGCCTTTATATAAAAGGCATTATTGACAAGCTGATAAGACTCATAGAAAATATAGAGCAATTGCCGTTAAGCGTTGTTTTTTATGGTCTGGATATTAAAACAAGGGAAGAACTTATCCCCGTGTATGAAAACGCTTTTGACAAAGACAGCGATTTCGTGCTTCATCTGGCAAGAGAACTCAACAAGATAATGAACCTTCGCGAGTCGCCAAAACATCTGTGGTATAGCACACTGGCAAACAGACAGACTGCAGTCTCATACGAAGAGACGGAAAAATTCTACACCGAACTTTTATACCGCATCAATCGACTGCTAAAGTTCAAGGTCAGGGAGCATTTTGTGAGGAATTTAAGGGACTATGCCCTGGAATTCCGGTCTGCATACGAGAAATTTCTTGACTATAAAATGAGGGAGGAAGAGATCAAACTCTCGAATATCCTTGAGGGATTGAATGTACTGTCTGCTCAATCTGATCTCAAGGCTATCGTGATATTCTGCGGACCGATGCACTATTTCGCCTTTTTGAATTCCCTTAAAAAAGAAAAAAGACTTCATGAGATGGGGATAACTTTCAGTGATATGAATATCAAAAGCCTTTTGAACAAAATGAAACCCTTCATGCAGAAGAACAGGATAATGCAGAGCAATTATGATCTCGCTCTTGACATACTCAGCAGTAAAAAGCCGCAGAGATTTGACGTTCCAGATGCTATTATTGTGCCTTCTTGAGCTGTTTCTATTAACGAATGTATGTTATGAAAATACCCCATATTATGAGGATTAACATCCCAAGACCTATGAATGTCGTGAATGTCTTCTTTATTGGTTCAGCAAGCTCCCGCGGACCAGCCCATCTTACAAGAAGTATCTTATTCCCTGTGCTTATAAGACCCGCAAGAACTGCTGTGATTGCGGCTGTGCTGTATGGAACGTTACCGCTGACCGCAAGAGCCGTCGCAGAGGCGGTTACCACCGCGCTGCTGATAAACCCACCGAGCGCGGTGGCGTACACACCTGCAACACCAGCGTATCGGTTGGCAAATGTTGAGAAAATGGACAGCGCTGCAAAACCGAAGGCGAATTTTACTGCGGAAGAGAGAGCAAAAGGCGACTCCAGTTTTATGGTCTCATTAACAGGCGCTCCATTTCTCGATCTTATTACAGCTGCCACAGCAAATAATGTAATGATTACCTGAGGTGGCACCATGAGCAGGAACACCCTGCCGCTCGGGTCAACTATCAACGCTATGAGCAAATTCCTCACCAGCATGGAGGCGTTTGAAAGGATGATGCCGGTGAAGCTTGATTCCACAAGTTCACTCCTTTTTTTTGCAATGGCAGCTATGGCGCCAGTTGTTGCTTCGCTGTTCACCAAGCCTCCCAGAAGTCCGGAAAGCGGAAGACCGTATCTCGTCCCGAATTTTTTCATTGTGATAAAGCTTATGAAACTTATGGTCGCCACCACGATCACTAGCAGAAGCACCCATCTCGGATTTATGACACCCATGAACAATTCATCCGGGGTCACAGGATACAGTATGAAGACCACTGCCAGAAAACGTACTGCGCTCTGTATCTCAACATCCGTGAGTTCAGTAGCGAACGAATGAAGTTGCCGCTTCTCTGCAAGGAGTAAGGTAATCACCAATGCACCGGCGATGGCTATCATGTACTGGTCGTGGGTTATAAAAACCCCGAGCAGGAAGGTACAGAACAGGGCTATCGGACCTGTTATACCAGGCTGGTTCAGCTTAACGTTCTTTACATACACATATATGGCTGAGACAAGCGCAAAAAACGCAAGCGATATGAGCAGGATCCGGGGATCGACCGTGAGAGCAAGGTATGCTGAGACCATCCCCGCGATGCTGGCTATTGTGAACGAACGGACACCTGCTATCAGTTCAACCCCTTCCGTGCGCCTGTGCTCCCTTTCGATGCCGACAAGAATGCCGATGAGCATGGCGAGCACCAGTTTCTGGAAGAAATCTATGTTCACGTTCATATCGCCCAGAGAAGATGGTATCAGGTCCATGTGCAGATATTATATGTATAATTTTTATAAATACTTATTGTAAGATAGAGATAACTTCATACGCCCGTGGAAACTATTCAGCACAAATGATCAAGAAAAGACCGATACTGCTTTTGATACTGGACGGGTACGGTATAAACAGGAATAAGGAAGGGAATGCGATAGCTGCAGCAAGAACTCCTAACCTGGACCGGCTTTTTTCATCATACCCTCACTGTGAACTTGATTCGTCGGGAGAATCTGTGGGGCTGCCTGAGGGCCAGATGGGAAATTCCGAGGTCGGGCATTTAAATATCGGAGCGGGAAGGATAGTGTACCAGGACCTTACGAGGATAACAAAATCAATACACGAAAGTGAATTCAAGAAAAACAGGATCCTTCTTGACGCGATGAATATCGTGAAAAGCAAAGGTTCATCCCTTCATTTTATGGGGCTTCTCTCTGACGGCGGGGTGCACAGCCACATCTCCCATCTCTATGCGCTTCTTGCTCTGGCAAAAGAGCAGGGTATAAAAAAAGTATATGTTCATGGCTTCCTTGACGGCAGGGACGTTCCCCCGAAAAGCGCTCTCACATATATCGAAGATGCTGAAAAAAAGATGAAAGAACTTGGGGGTGAGTTTGCCACGATATCTGGCAGGTATTATGCCATGGACAGGGATAAACGGTGGGAAAGGGTGGAAAAGGCGTACGATGCCATGACAAAAGGTAAGGGTATAGAGGCCAGGAGCGCTACCATTGCAGTAAAAAAAGCATACCAGCGCGGCGAGACCGATGAGTTCGTCGCTCCGACCGTTATCTTCAGGAACGAAAAACCCGTATCCTCAATATCGGATAATGACGCCATCATTTTCTTCAACTTCCGCTCTGACCGCGCCCGCGAGATAACCAGGGTTTTTATAGATGATAAATTCAACGGTTTTAAACGAAAATCACATCCAGATACGCATTTCGTATGCCTGACACAGTATGATGAGACATTTGATGTCACTGTTGCATTCCCGCCCGAGCCTGTTAAGAATATCCTGGCAGAGGTTCTGTCCAGGAATAATCTCAGGCAACTCAGGATAGCTGAGACCGAAAAATATGCACATGTAACATTTTTCTTCAATGGGGGCATGGAGGCGCCTGTTCCTGGCGAAGAGAGGATCCTGATCCCCTCTCCGAAAGTGGCAACATACGATATGCAGCCTGAAATGAGCGCGTTCCAGGTGACTGACAAGGCTGTAAAAGCAATTTCCTCAGGTAAATACGATGTCATTATTCTCAATTATGCCAATTGTGATATGGTAGGTCACACTGGAGTATTTGATGCTGCGGTGAAAGCCGTGGAAGCCATAGATATGTGCGTCGGTATATTGTATGACATTTTCATACAAGCTGGCGGGCTGCTCATTATCACCTCAGACCACGGGAATGCAGAGAAGATGATAGATGAGGCGGGTGGAATACATACCGCACATACTTCCAACAGTGTGCCTTTTATCATCTGCGAGAAGGGAATAAGACTAAGAGATGGCATACTGGCGGATATAGCCCCCACCATTCTTGAAGTGCTGGGCTTGGAAAAACCGGAAGATATGACGGGACGGTCGCTGATTCGGTCGTAACAATAATATACTTTTCAAAACGTATATTACTGCATGGGTGCTTCTGGCGAATTTACCATTTTCAGCGGCAAACTCACCATACTAATGGCTTTCAGTCCTGGGGGAGAACTGGATAAAAACCAGTTGAATAAACTCATAGGTTCGGATGTGATAGCAGAAAGATGGAACAAGCCAATAGAGATGGAAAGATCCGAAGGTGTGGCTGTAATCGTTTCAGGCAGTGAAAAAATAACCTGCAACGCGAATATATATACCGATGTTTTTATCGCAGGCGTATCTATCCTGAGGACTGAGATAGATATCAGGGACAGGATATTATTAAATGATATACTGGTGGCGCTCCATTCGAACACCATCATTGTGGAAGGGCTTGATTTCCAGTCATTTGCCAGTAAAAAGATCGGCGAGATCCGTAATAAGCTCAATCCCGGAAAAAAAGAACCGGGTTATCCTATTACAAAGAGATACACTCTCTTAAAGGTCAAGGATTTTACGCCAAAACTCGATCAGAAAGGAGTGAAAGAGCAGTACGGCGCGCTCATCACGCGCTTCCTGTCAGGTGAGACGTCCATAAGACCGCTGCACAACAAGGAGATAACCGATAAACTTTCGAACGACCTGTCATATTATGATGAGGACATGTTCATTGCATCGCCTGAAGGGGTATTTATCCTTGGCTGCGATGATTACTTCAAGGAACTGCGTGAATTGCTTGAGCTTACAATCTCCCTTTTGCTGTTGTTCCAGATATACGACAGGAAGATAGATTCCGAAATTACAAAGGCTTTCGGTGCCATAAAGAAGATGCATCTCTCAAAGATCTATTTCCTTACCCAGGCGCCGCGGAACCTTGAAAAATCCCTGCTCAAGGTAAGCGAGATAGGGCTTGTCATCCTTGATGATATTGAAGACCTTATGAATCCTCATAAGGTATCAGCAGACTGGTATTACCAGTCTTCCTACCAGAGGATGCTGAATATACATAAAGTCAGGGACTTTGAAAAGGTAGTGCAGCGCAAGATCGACGCGCTTCAGGAACTGTATGCTACGGCAAGACAGCTTTCCTCAGAGCAATTAACGATGCTGCTTGAAGCTGCTATAGTGCTTTTAATATTGTGGGAAGTTATACTTCCGCTTGTCAAAGGATGATCATTCTGGAGCTTTTGGCACAAGCACGTCCTTGTTGTATCTCTCAAGGTACACGACTTCTATTATATCCGTGTTGTCGATGAGTTCTTTTGCTATTTGCCTCTTGGACATTAACCATCTCTGGTTAAAGGTGAGATCGGGCTCTATTTCAACTGTCGCAATGCCGTCTTTTATTTCAACTGAGAACTCTTTCCCGATATACAGACCGAGAATTCCTTTGACTTTACCCTCATTATCCTCGATCTTTTCTTTTATCTCATAATCATAAGTGACGGTCTGACCTGCCAGGAACCTGTTAAAGTCCACCTGCACCATCCTGCCGATAGCCCGTATTACTACACCCTGTCTGCCATCCACCTGCACAGGCATCCCGACCTGCGGTTTCTGTTCGAACTTGGTGATGGGGATAGTCTCTATCAGTTCAGGGTTCCTTATACCAAAGGCTTTTTCTGGCGGTATGGTAACGCTGCCTGAATATCCCACCTCCTTGCCAACAAGGTCCTCATCAAGACCCGCAACGGTGTGCCCTGATCCGACAATAATGACGTCTCCGCCGTACTTTCCTTTCTTGTTGTAGATGTCGTTGGCTTTAGCGACTTCTTCGTCCGTGGTGTCAAAGACGCGGTCGTCGTTCTTTCCTGTGTATGAAACTCTGATAAAATCTCCTTTTTGGATAGTCATAATAATTCCTGCCTTTTTTGCCCTTGATGTATCAATGGTATAAAAGACTTACTTATAAACCCTCACAAACGATCTCTGAAAAACCTGGCACTTTCAAGCGCGCTGCATTGCGTTCCCTCAAATGTCAGTATCTTACCTGATATATTCCCGCCCTCTATCACAAGCTCGATAGCGCTTGGGTCTGACAGCCTTGGTGCAGTCGGACTACCCGGGCACGCAAGGAGAACATCCGACTTCTCTATTACAGGTTTGTGGATATGTCCGAAAACAAGGACATCAACCCCCATCTCTTTTGCCATGTATCGCGCGCCTATGGTATCCTGGAGGGAAAGGGCTGCCTGGTGGATGAGCCCAATTTTGATGCCTTCTATTTCTATGACTTTCCGTTCAGGCAGCATGTTTTTCAACTCGGGTTCATCCATATTCCCGTGGACTGCCTCAAGCCAGTTCATCCCGGAAAATTCATCGTATGCCTTTTTCCTGACAAAATCTCCCGAATGGATGATCAGGTCTGCCTTTTTTAGTATATCAACAAGCTCACCAGGAAGGTGATCCATGATGGAGCCGAATTTTATATGCGTATCAGAAAGAGCTATTATTTTCATGCGTATCCGTAATCCGTGTAATTCAATTCTTTCTTTACTTCAGAAAGGAACAATTTGTAAACTTCGGCAGAAAAATCTATCCATTCCTTGAAATCAGAATTCAATTTCTTACCGAGAGCCTCTTCCTTTTCAGTCCTGCTGGGCTCCCCCAGATACCTGATTTCATCAAGATGCTTTTCAATATACCAGTAAAGCGCTGTTTCTGCAAAGGGTTTAGGGATAAGGGGGGAAGTTTTGGAGATTTTTAGCATGAGAGCTTTTTCCTTTTCAATCTCTTCTCTGGTAATGCCGCTTTTTTCAATGGCTTTGTTCAGGGTATCATCGCTGATCTTACGCTTTTCCTCTGGAGTGAATTTTCGCGCCTCGTTCCTTATGTTCTCCTCATATACTTCCTTCTGGAGCAGTTCATGCTCCAGCGTGAACTGCAGCATAGTCTTGCTTGCTTCCTCAAGGTACGTCCTGTTAAAGGTTATTATCGAATACCATGAGCCAAGATAATACCTCCTGTTCAAAGCCACCGCATAATCAAAGACGGATGCCATCCTGACAAAGATGCTCTGCGAGAAGACCACAGCGTCAGTGGAAAGCAAAATAATGTTCTCTGGAGCCATTTTTCTAACAGATTCGAGCCCGTCTGTCCCGTAAACAGATTCAGGCTCACTGAGATACTGCTCGCTCAGTGCGATTATTCTCTTTAATTCATGAGGCTTAAGCTGGCTCAATGCAAAAGCTATATCCTTCGCCGCTGACTGTATCCAGAGGGTGTATTCTTCTTCGAACTCTTTCTTAGAGAGTTGTTTTTGCATGCTTGGTAATCGTAAAGGAGAAATAAATAGTTAGTGGATAGGTTTATTATTTTGCCATCCGTACTTTTTGAGTCCAGGAATTTAAAACCACATGCTTATAAATATAAACTTAGTATAGGTAATGCAAAAGGATGGCTTACATCCTTAGATGGTCGGTAAAAAAGGAGAAAATCGGAATACATATGGCAGGCAATCATAACGAGATCGAAAAGCATCTCTGGGATGCAGCAGACGAGCTTCGTGCAAATTCTAAATTGAAATCTTCGGAATACTCAGTCCCGGTTCTTGGAATGATTTTCCTGCGCTACGCAGATCATAAATTCACTGTTGCACAGAAGGAGCTGGAAGGAAAAGGCACAGGTCGGCGCGCTGTAGGCAAAATTGATTACCAGGCGCGAGGTGTCCTGTATCTACCTGAAGCCTCAAGATTCTCAAAACTTCTCAACCTGCCGGAAGGTGATGATATCGGAAAAGCCATCAATGAGGCGATGCGAGCCATCGAGTCTGAGAACGAAGAACTCAAGGACATACTACCGAAAAACTATAACCATCTCGATAACAGTACCCTGGTCGAGTTATTGAAAACATTCAACTCTGTACCCATGGATATCGAAGGCGATGCCTTCGGCAAGATCTATGAGTATTTCCTGGGCAAATTCGCCATGACCGAGGGACAGAAAGGGGGTGAATTCTTTACACCCACTTCGATTGTCAAACTCATAGTTGAGGTCATCGAGCCCTACCACGGGCGCATCTTTGATCCTGCCTGCGGCTCAGGCGGTATGTTCGTCCAGAGTGCGCGATTTGTGGGAAACCACAAGAAGAATCCAAATGCAGAAATAATGGTTTACGGTCAGGAAAAGACCGCTGAAACTGTGCGCCTTTGCAAGATGAATCTCGCTGTGCACGGTCTCTCTGGCGATATTCGTGAAGGAAACAGCTACTATGAAGATATCCACAAAAGCGTAGGTAAATTCGATTTCGTGATGGCTAATCCCCCTTTTAACGTGGACAGGGTGGACAAGGAGCGAATCAAAGATGATCCCCGCTTCCCTTTCGGTATGCCAAAGCCTGATAATGCCAACTATCTCTGGATCCAGGAATTCTACAGTGCCCTGAATGAGAAGGGACGCAGTGGATTTGTGATGGCAAACTCTGCCAGCGATGCGCGGGGAAGCGAGCAGGATATCAGAAAGTCGCTTATCGAAAAATGCGCTGTGGATGTGATGGTTGCCGTTGGTTCAAACTTCTTCTATACAGTCACGCTGCCTTGCACCTTATGGTTTCTTGACCGCGGCAAAGCAAAAACACCGCGCAAAGATAAAGTCCTGTTCCTTGATGCGCGGCATATCTTTCATCAGGTTGACCGCGCTCATCGCGATTTCATGCCTGACCAAATCGAGTTCCTTGCCAATATTGTAAGGTTATACAGGGGCGAACAGCCTGAGACAATGAATGGCAGCGCTTCGATGGTAAAAGAAAAGTTCCCTGTTGGAAAATATGTCGATGTTGCTGGCTTGTGCAAGGTGGCTACACTTTCCGAAATAGAAGCGCAGGGCTGGAGCCTGAATCCAGGGCGATATGTGGGGGTGGCTGAACGCGAGGCTGATGATTTTGATTTTAAGGAGCGCCTTGAGGAACTGAACGGGAGCTTGAAGTGCTCAATGTTGAGGCGCGGGAACTGGAAGGGCGAATTTGTGAGAATGTCGAGAAGCTGCTGGAAGCAGGATGAAAAGATTCGAATATGAATCATAATCATTGAGTTCAGAATGTTATATAGGAATATAACAAAAGTTTACGACTTGAAAACAATTTGTTTACAAAACGTAAACTCTATGTATTGAGTCAAAAACAGAAATCAGCAGTTGCAGAAAAAAATGAATAGTAGGAAACATATTATTTTGTTAATAATATGAATAACAAAACCTTTTATTATAAGAAGTAAGATATTAGGTTTTTTTT
>JAJRAP010000280.1 GCA_028679855.1 Candidatus Methanoperedens sp. | reverse complement strand
AAATTTTCATCAAGCCCGGGATGCATGTTTTTTCCCCTGAGCAAATGCAAAGGTGTTATGCAATTTGCGGCATTTTCAATTGTGAGCAGAATCTTCCCGCCGGAATTCAGCTTGTCTCTCAGTATCTGAAGTGTTCTTTCGGGGTATTCACTGTACTGAATGATATCGTCACAGATTATGACATCATAGGTCCCGGGTATATCTTTCAACGTGTGAAGACCTGAAATAGGTATCTCATTTTCAGGAACTTTTAAAGATCCACCTCTCTGTGATATCCCGACCTCTCTGACGGTAAATCCGCACTTCTCCAGGAACACCGCTAAAGGACGTGTGAAGAAGCCGATAACAAGAACATCGCCCTTTCGTACTCCATTGTCAAACAACCACCCCAGGATGTATGTGCAAAAAGGTTTATAAAGATCGATCCTGTAATAATTGTCATAATCAATATCCAGCCCGTCAAGGGCATCATCAAAGAGATAATCTAATGACTTTTTATTTGATGGGTTCTTTAAATGCCTTCCCAAGCACTCAGAGCTTGCCGGTATCTTCTTTTCCCCCATCTTTTTTTTCATTATTCCGGATTTTCCCTGCTGTCCTCCATCGAGGGCATCTGAATAGAGCTTTTCATATAGTGGTCCTATCTTACTCCACGAATACTGCTCAGCATGGCGACGACATCTCATCTTCGTCTCTGGATCACGGCTCAGTTCCAGTCCCTTAAGGAGCGCTTTGCATAGTTCTTCCGGTCCGTCCCCTTCTTCAAACAGAACTCCTGTTCTTGGATCATTGAGGATATCCGGAATTCCGCCGCTTCGCGTGCCTGCAACAGGAGTTCCGGAAGCGAGAGATTCAAGTATGACTAACCCAAAGGCTTCATTTACAGACGGAAGAACGGTGATCGCCGCATTCCGGTAAAGCCGGGGCAAGTCTTCACGTCTTCCTACCCCCAGTATCTCGATAGCCTTTCGAGTTCCTGGGCTGACAGACGCGAGAAGCATTCTTGTCCTTTCCGGAACGGTGTGGCCGGAGAGTATCAATACTGCATTCGGCATGTGAACAAGAAGCCGCTCAAAGGCCTTGACGAGGAGGTCAATCCGCTTCCTTGGTTCCTGGAGCGATGAAGTCGATAGGATACAGGGGGTACTGAGATCCCTGTCTTCGCCCAGAGTAAATTGCTCAGTATCTACAGTACCGGGGATTACAACTCCTTCAACACCAAATTTCTCCTTTAAGTCGTCTCTGATAAAGCTGCTTATTGTTCCTATGCGGGAGGCGGTCCTTATACACCTGTTAAATACCAATTTCCCATATTTGGTGATGTAATAACGCGGATAAAACCGGTCGAACATATAATGCACAAAAGGGGTCCCTTTAATGGACTTATAAACGCTTGCAGCAAAAGCGTCCATGGGAAACGTTGTTTGCACAATGTCATAATCGTTCTTAAGAAGTGAGCCGAGACATGAAAGGGAAAAGGTATCAAATTTCTGAACCTTGCATACTGTAAGCAGTGGATTTTCAATGAGCCGGTGATATTCCACCTCAACTCCGTCCTGAGTCTTCTTCCTGCTGATACTTCCCGGTTTTGTGCTGATATAATGAACCTCATGTCCCTGTTTTGCAAGATACACGGCAAGTTCATATGTAATACGGCTTCCTCTCCGGACATAAGGCCAGCTCACTGTTGATGTAATGGCGATTTTCAGTCCCATGCTCTTTGTATAGTGAATTAATGCGGAAGTGCTTCTTGGAGTATATAAGGTTTTTGATTGCTATGGATAAGCCCTGAATGCTGCATGCCAGTGTTTTTCTTTCTGGCCTCTCACACTAAACTCGAATTTGCCGAGCAGCTCGACCTTCGTAAATCCGGCATCCTTTATCATCTTATTTAAGCTGCCGAGACCGAAGTTCCACCATACCATTCTGCTGGTGCCGCCTGCATAGCGCAGGATTGCATTTGAATCATCTTCGCCAAATTCCGGATTGAAAACATCGATTATGTAAGCACAGCCTGATACGACGCTGTGAATGTTCTGAAGCGCCTTCATGGGATTCATTAAATGCAACAGTAAGTCGCCGCAAAATACAAAATCGAATTTGCCCTTCCATTCAGGACTAAGATGATAAACATTCATTATCCCCCGTTGGACCTTTGATTCAAGGATATCCTTTGCAATATTGAACCCTGTTCCCATCTCTGTATCCAATATTTCTTTTGAAGCTCCGGACCTGATGCGGGGTGGTATATCAATATCATTCCAGGTTTTTATATCCATAGCCACGACCTCAGCCGCTCCCAGCTTTTCAAACTCAAATGCCCAAAATCCATCATACGTGGCCACATCGAGTACCCGCATATCTTTTAAATTTTCCGGCAGATGATAGTGCGGCAGGAGAGGACGGTGATCAAATAATCCTGGTGTCACCACCCCATGCCCAAGATCGATAGTGTGATACCACTCGACTTTCGATATCCTGTGAAGGATAGCTTTCTGTTCGGGAGTTTCATCAGAGAGTGTGGCATGTTTGTCCGTGCTTATTTCATCCACATGATTTAATTTTTCTTCTTTATTGGTGAGTGTTACTTTTATCAGTTTTAAAAACCGCAGCACGGGCTGCATGAAGAAGCGATGAAAAATATTCGTATGCATCATTTTAGAGTACTGTCCCCGAAGGTTAAAGTAAGGGTTTATCCTGAAGTCAATATCTCCTTCAAATTTGATGTGATTACGCTCAGGTTTCTCGGCAGCGAATTTGGGATATCGCAGAATGAACAGCAATGGCACTGGCGTTGCGATATATATTCCCTGATTTCATTCGCCCGGGGAGATTTCCACAGGTCGTCAAAATCCTGTTCGCGAACGTTCCCCATATTTTTTTCGAAGGAAATACACGGATAGACGTTGCCGTATGGATCGAGAAAGCATGAATGTGTTCCTGAAAAGCAATTAAAATGCCTCTCTTTATGAAGCTGATAACCAAGGACGTGTTCCAGAAAAAATCGATTGTAACTCAAGAGACGGTCCTTGAAAGCACGGCTGGTCCCATAGTCAAAAAATCCTTTGCGTATTACATCAAAATATCTCGTCTTTTT
>JAJRAP010000003.1 GCA_028679855.1 Candidatus Methanoperedens sp. | reverse complement strand
TTATCTCCTTCATAATATCATCGATTCCAGCCTCCTTGTTGACATCCTCCACAGACTTGATGAGGACGTTCTCATCAACCTTGATGGGATAGTACTCCCTGAGCTTCTTCAGGATGTCCTTTTGGAGCTGAGTGCGGCCTGCTTCATTCATAATGGTCACCCGCTATAGGGTTTGAATATTACTTTAGGGGCTTGAGTATAAAAAAGAATATGATGTGATGGAATTCTGGAAGGCATCTGATAATAGTGGGATTCAAAGAACCCGCAGAAAACACTCTTTGTCCCTCATGAAGGCAAAAAGCTGGTAGGGGGATACGATGGGGCGTTTCTGTTTAGGCGAGAAGATGTTGATCTGACTCTTATATGCCCTGATGGCCTCTTTTTTCCTGTCCAGGGTGCCACTAACATCGATCTCCAAAAATCCCATAGCAGCTCTTGGCTCTGTCGTGGTAATTATACTATACTCGTAAACCCTTGGGTTGATGCCAAGCTCCTTGATGGCAGCTGCGACGATGAGGTTTGTGCTTATGTGATCCGGGTGGAATTCGTTTCTGGCTGGGATGAATACCTCAGAGGGATTATGTTCGGTAAGGATATGGGACACCTGCCCTCTAGCGGCCTCCCTGCTTTCATACAAATAGATGTCCTCGAAGCCTAGAAAGAGCAGATTCTCCTTTTTTACACCGAGGATGGAGGAGGCCAGCTCGCATTCCCTTTTCCTTATCTCTGTCAGTTCTGAGGGGGAAGGGTCATCCTCAATTCCCATCATCTTATGGGAGTTGCGGCCGTCAGTCATAATAACGACAATGACCTCCTCCCCGGATGCAGTCTTCGAAGCAATGGTGCCTCCGCAAGCAAAGGTTTCGTCGTCAGGGTGAGGTGAAAAAACTATCGTCTTCAATTTTACATTCCTGTCCTGTCAACTCAGTCCATCATTTCTCAATAACCCAACTACAGTAGCTATCTCCTTTAGTCATCATCTTTTCATACTTAAAAGAATACTCTGGATTGATGGCTTTACAGATGCCATTGCATATCTTCTCGTACTGGTAGCACATGATAGAACTCCCGGTAGAGAAGGGGCACTGGTCAATTGTTTTTGCAGCTACATCTTGGCTGAACTGCGCCAACCACCCGTTCTGCGAGCTTATGTCGTTTAGAAAATCTATTATTGCCCCTATTCCCCTAGCATCGGTCTCCTCTATCTTCAGTTCCTTTTTTAGCTTCAATGCCACTGATACACCTGCTTTCTCCATATATGGACCAAAAATTTCTTTCGCCTTTTCCTCCCCTACAGAATCTACCAAAAGGGTGGAAAAGTACCCCCAATAGATGGTAGTGGCATGGATTGACCAGAAGTCGATCTCCTCCTCTGTCACTTTAACAGGCAGGATGCAGACCGTGGCCTCCTCAATAGATTCGACGTTTCCGCCCTTCTTCTTTACTATGAGCTTGCACCTACCTAGACCTTTCTTCAATCCCATATCAGTATTAAATATAAAAGCAGGATTTATGGTCTCAGCCTCAGCTTGACCGAGCGTATTACACCCCTCACAGAATTCAATGGGCGCGTCCTGGAATTTGCATTGCGTCACTTCTGCAAAAAATGAGTTTGCAGTCAGGAAGCCATTGCTTATCTTTGCAGACCATGATAGTGGCATTATGTAAAAAAACTGGATAGCAACTCTCAAGAGGTCACTATATGAGTAGGGAAAGCGATTCTTTGCTTCAAGATTGATTACAATAGCATGACCGCTTAACTTGTCATACTGCTGGGTAATCTTCATGATATCCTCTAAACCCAGTGTGTCTACGGTAGCCTGAGCTGCTGCTCCATACCATTCCTCGAAGGTATTGCTCTTCAGTTGTCTAAGTTTTTCCTTGGAGAGCTTTGTAGAGCTAATGGTCGGCAACCCTCTAATCTGAGTTAAGCATTTTTTTCTTAATAACCCATTGGCAGGTCTTGTCGCCTTTACACATTCGCTTGGTTAGAAGGAATTCATAATCAGGATTGATTGCCTCACATATTCCATTGGAGCTTATAGTTAGGAGGTCTGCACAGATCTCCCCAGTTCCACCGGAAAACGGACATTCTGATATCTCCTTTTCAACTCTTTGGGTAGTATTGGTTATGATTTTTCCCTTCTGTTGGAGAGCGTTATTACTGATATCAATGATAGCAGCTATACCAGTAGCATTGTTCTCATCAATACCCATCCTTTTTGACAGACTTAGCGCTATGGACATGCCATTTTGCTTGATATAGGGTTCTATCATCTTGATTGCTCCATCATGACCCGCAAAAGAGACCACAGCATTTGTAGCTATGACCCATAGTTCTGATACCCAAGCAACACGCCAATAATCCAATATTTCTTGAGGCACTCTAAAAGGTTGGAGGAGTATAGTCTTGATCTTATCACCGATAAAGTCGTTGAATCCTTTTCCAATCCATTGGCAAAAAGCATCACCCTGAGCTAAACTATGAGTAAGAATCAACCTCCAATTGGGATTTATTTCCTTAAGGGCAAGATTATTGAATTGATCACAAAGAATTGTGCAGATAGTAGGGTTAGCCTTTTCGAAGGGGCAGGATAGAATTTCACCTCCTTTAAAACCAGAATCTGTAATTTCGAGTTTCCGTTTAGTTCTTCCAAATATTATATCAGACCAATCTTTTGCACGCACAAAAAGCTCTTCTTCAGTACAATTCTGGTAACCTATACTTTTCCAGACGTTCATAGCGATAGGAGTGCCAGCTGCTGCATGTGCTTTCATGAAAGGCTTCATTATATCTATGGCTTCATCTGAGCCGGCAGCATCCACCAGAGCCTCTATGGTAAGACGCCAAAGTTCAATCAGTGTTTGGGCTCCAAGATCTGCAATTTCTTTTTGCGAGAGGGTCTGATTTTCCGACCTCATCATCCTTCCTGCCTATGGATTTATTATATTGATTTGGCAATAACTTCCGCTGCCTTTTTACAGCCATCAATAGGCATATCCAGATATTCAACCTTCTTTCCAATGTTCGAGATGGCTTCCTTAGCCAACATCTCAGGGGTCGTCTTTGAGAAGAGCATCTTCACGCCGGCCCTGTGCTTCTCAAGCACATGTGAAACGGATAGCATTTGCTCAGAGTGCTTCTCCAGGGGGAAGTAGATGAAGGGTCTCTTGAGGACAGTCAGCTCAAGAGTCGTGCTACCGCCACCCAGCACTATAGCGAGGTCGCAGGCAGCAAAGTGCTCATAGAGCTTAGGGAGGTAGCCGTGCATTACGACTCCGTTGGGCAATTCTAGAGAGCCTGGCTGGACCGCTGGTCCCCCTACCAGAACCATTCTGACATTGGGCACCTCCTTCTTTATTAGGGGGTAGGCCCTTGCGCACAGATCCAGCAAACCCACTCCGACCCTGGTGCCCCCGATGGCACAGAGAATTAAAGGTTCCTTGCCATACCCAAGCCTTTCTTTAATTTCTGCTGGATTGTTATACTGTTTCGGATTGAAATGTATCGGGTATCCCACGAAAGTGCAGAATTCTCTACCCCAATCCCTAGCATTTATCAAAAAAAGCCCTAGCCTTTCATCCGGGATATCCTCCAATTCACCAAAAAAAATACTAAGAAATTCCGGTCTCTGTTTCATTTTATACCCTTTATCGTAAAATCTATTGATAACCCATGCAGCTATCCGATCCATAGGGCTATTTGTCATCGAATACCACTTTACAAAATCCCACATCATAATGCCTGGCTTCTCGAACTTCTCAGGATATTGAATATAGCCAGTCGACAACTCGTAGGCTTCATCAGCGATCACAAAATCAAAATTTTCCCTTTTGATTATTTTCATGTCTTCTTCAAAGGTTTTCATGGTGGAATCTTTTGACAAGTGGAAAAATTGCATAACATTGAATTGATTTTCGCTACCTGATAGTTTGTTGACCAATTCGTTGTTAAAGGCATAGGCATCTGGGAGGACTTTCTCTCCGGCTTCAGCTAGAACCTGCGTTACCGGAGGCTCTGCCAGCCAATACAGATCAATTTCCGGCCTCAGCTTGCGGAGTTCTCTTGCAACAGCAAGATCCCTAAAAACATGCCCTAGCCCGATACTACCACTTATATAAAGAATTTTTTTGGTCATAACCACCAGCTCGGGAACTGATATATTGATGTTACTTTCTTTTAAGTGCAATATAGAGTTTATCCAAGGTCAAATTTTGAGTTTGGGAATAAAATGATGATGGACCGAATGGGTTCATACCCAAAAGGTGGTGGAACAGCAGGGGTAGAATTTTAACCTGTGTAATTTTCATTGATGTTTGATTATAACCCACTTGCAGGTCTTATCCCCCTTACACATCCGCTTCAGGGAAATGAACTTGTATTCCGGGTTTATCGCCTCGCAGATTCCGTTAGCTCTCGCTTCCAGGGCATCTGCACAAATATCTTGGGAGGCATTGGCAAAGATACACTCTGTTATCTCCTTCTCCACCCTTTCGGGGGTTTGGAAGGAGAGTGTACCTTTCTGGTTTGCAGCTTGGTTGCACCGTTCAATTATGGCTGCTATGAAGATTGCGTCATGGTCCTTAATCTCCATCTCCTTAGAAAGGTCTAGGGCTAGAGACATCCCGAGTGCCCTCATGTAGGGTCGGAGTATCTCCACCGCCTTCTCCTTCCCTACGAAGTCAACCAAGGCATTTGTCGCATAGATCCACTGTTGAGAAAAAATAGCACGCTGCCAGAACTCCCGTTCTTCATCTGATACCTTCAATATAGGTATTTCAACAGGTTTCTTTACTATATCCCCCCAGATCGTATGCCCTTTCCTTTTTATCATCACTTGGCAGAATGGATCTCCCCTAACAAGCATCTTGCAATAGATGAATTCATAATCGCTATTGATTGCTGGCAAACTACTTTTACTATTATATTCATTCAAATAGCATAGAGCCTCCGACAAATTTGCAGCTGGGCAGTAATGGACATCAGCAGTAAAACCCTGTTCAAAAAATTGATAGTTACCAAAGATCGTGCCCACAAGCCAGTTCGTAAATTTTGTAAAGGCTGCTATGGAATACAAATCATCAGTCTTTATCTTGTATTTATTACCTAATATTTGAGCTCCTGCATCAAAATGGAATTTCATATAAGGCTTAATTAACTCCAAAGCACGATCAGAACCCGCAGCATCCACTAAAGCTTGATAAGTGCTCCACCATAAATTGTAAAGGAAACGGGCATTCTTTGTAAGTCCTTCTTCAGGCTTTTTTTTATTTGGTACAGGATCCATTAACTTTCACTCAAATGGTGTTTGTTACTTTCCTTAACTACGATTTAGAGTTTATGTAAAAAGACTATTTTCCTGAGAGTTTGGCAATAAATTGATGGTGGATCGGGTGGGATTTGAACCCCCGTCGAGTGGAGATATCACCCGAATATCTCCACTTTCTCCTTTTTTTTATTGATAGTTCTAATTTATTGATTGGCAAGCTTTGAGCAGGTTGGGTTTTCGGCAAAGAGTTCCTACAATAATAACAAAATATAGCCTTGTCGCTTATCTCTTTACCACATTGTGGGCAGAAAGGCAATTCAGGCCACTCAACTACAAAATATTGTATCTAGTTCATGTTAATAGGGATTCGTGTAATCTAAATCTTGACCATCATGGAACTCTTCAAACCTAAACTCAATTATTTCTTCTTGACTACCCATTGGCAATAGCTGTCTCCCTGATTAATCATCTTCTCGTGCCTAAACTCATAGCTCGGGTTGATAGCTTTGCAGATGCCATTACCGATCTTTTCGTACTGGTAGCACATAAGGATAGGAGACCCAGTAAAGGGGCACTGATTAATAGTCTTGGTAACAATGTTGGGGGTGAACTCTATCAATTCCCCAGTCTGCGAGTTCGCATTATTCAAAAAATCTATCAGCGTCCCTATCCCCCTAGCATCCTTCTCTTCTATCAATAGTTCTCTCTTCAGCCTCAATCCCACCGATTCACCAGCATGCTCCAGATATGGGCCCAGAATTTCCCTTGCCTTTTCCTCCCCCACCGTATCTGTCAAAATGGTGGTAGCATAACCCCAAGTTAAGCTGAAGAAGTGGATGGGCCAAAAATCGATCTCCTCCTCTGTGAATCTGAGGGGTAAGATACAAACCGTTGCTGCCTCAATAGGCTCGATACTTCCGCCTTTCCTCTTTATAGTGAACTTGCATCTGCCCAGCCCTTTCCTCAACCCCATGTCACAATTGAATATGAAAGAGGGGTTGATAGTCTCAGTCTGAGCCTGCGCCGTGGGATTGCAGAATATTTCACAGAATTCGATGGGCATATTCTGCATTATGCAACGCATTATGTCTACCGAAAACGAGTTTGGAGTCATGAAGCCATTTTTGAGTTGCCCCAACCATACAAGTGGCATAGCGTAATAGAACTGGACGGATGCCCTCAACAGGTCGTTCTGCATTAAGGGGAAGCGATTCTTAGCCTCCAGGTTGATTACGAGGGCATGCCCGCTGAGCGTCATATAAGGCTCGAAGCTTTTTTTTGTGTCCTCCACGCCCAGGGTGTCTATTAAGGCCT
>JAJRAP010000279.1 GCA_028679855.1 Candidatus Methanoperedens sp. | reverse complement strand
TTCCCTCCAGACCGCCGAAAACAGGGGGAGGCAATCGCCAGCAAACAGAGGCTGAATTGGTTTTTATTCACAAAATATAATCAAACTTTTTTCGCGAAAAAATCGAGGCAATCGCCAAACATTATTTTTCCGAAATCGTTATATATTATAAAAAGGTACATAAGGATTGCAATTTGGAAATTGAGGCATTAAAATGCTTTTCCAAAAACCCGTATGCGCTGACACCGGGGTGTAAAAGGAGTTGACCCGATTTAGGGGATTGAAACACGGGAAAAATCAATGCCGCAATTATTGGACTGAGTGTGTGAGAAAAGACCAGACCCCTTTTAGATGAATGAACAGCTTATGCCTTCAATCATTTCAGTTTGAAGAAAAGCACAATTTAGAGAAGAAGATTGACACTCAATCAGAAACCACGTGCAACCATCATGTACCAAAGAACACACGCCTTTAAATACATTTCATTACATAAACTTAATTCAATTTAGAAACAATACAGGTTTATATGCAAACCAAAACAAAGCAGGAGGAAGAAATCTTGAAAGAAATACGAGATCTGCCTGAGATAGTTCAGGAAAAGATCCTTAAAATAATACATTTTTTCAGGTCTGAAATCATTGAAAATCAATCTTCAGAAGAAAAAGCAACCCTGGAATTTTTGTCAATATGTGGTACATGGGAAGATAATAGGACTATTGAAAATCAAATAAAAGAGATTTATTCCAGTAGAAAATCCACTAACAGAACGGAGAAAATATTTTGAAATATTTATTGGATACAAATATTTGCATATACCTTATTAACGGGGAAGAAAAATTAATAAAGAAAATAAAAGAAATCGGTATTTATTCTATTTCAATATCGAATGCAACTCTTGCTGAACTTTATTTTGGAGCATATAATTCTAAAAAAGTTAATGCAAATTTAGAAAGAATTGATAAATTCAAAAAAAATTTAACTGTATATTCGGATAATGATGCTTCAGCTAAGGCATTTGGGCAATTCAAATCAAAATTGAAGCGTGAGGGGAAAATTATTGAAGATTTTGATATTTTGATTGCCAGTGTTGCTTTTGTGAATAAATGCATTCTTGTTACAAACAATCCTAATCATTTTGAAAGATTAGATGAAATTGAAGTTGAAAACTGGTTAAAATTATAGAAAAGAAAATCAATTGCAGATGGTTGTATCAGCGTTTTATTGTGTTCTTTGCTTCCTCTGCGGTGATTAAATCAAACACAGAGATTTTGGCGATTCCCTCCATACCCCCGAAAACAGGGGGAGGCAATCGCCAGCATGCAGCGGCTGAATTGGTTTATATAAATATGGAAAAATGCAACTTTTTTCGCGAAAAAATCGAGGGAATCGCCAAACATTATTTTTCCGAAATCGTTATATATTATAAAAAGGTACATAAGGCTTACAATCTGGAAATTAAGGCATTAAAATGCTTTTCCAAAAACCCGTATGCGCTGACACGGGGTGTAAAAGGAGTTGACCCGTTTTAGGGGATTGAAACTTTAAATTTTCCAATTCCTGATCTACCGAGAGAAGGTGTAAAAGGAGTTGACCCGTTTTAGGGGATTGAAACGGGATGCGTACATTGGTAATGGTACGAAATCTTCAGTGTAAAAGGAGTTGACCCGTTTTAGGGGATTGAAACTTTCGCGCCTGCTGCACCCCATAGGGCCTGGATTCATGTGTAAAAGGAGTTGACCCGTTTTAGGGGATTGAAACATTTAGTCTCATGTTACCACCATCATAATTTCGAACTGTGTAAAAGGAGTTGACCCGTTTTAGGGGATTGAAACATTGGTATTAGTTGTCTGCAATGCACACACACCGCAATGGTGTAAAAGGAGTTGACCCGTTTTAGGGGATTGAAACTATATACTGCTCCTCTTTCGAGTCAAACGGATTCCTGTGTTCCAGTGTAAAAGGAGTTGACCCGTTTTAGGGGATTGAAACAAATCCGAAACAATTCGGACATTAACAACCTTTACTGTGAGAAAAGACCAGACACGTTTTAGAGGAATGAACAGCTTAGAGCCTTCAATCATTTCAGTTTGAAGAAAAGCGCAATTCAGAGAAGAAGATTGACAATGAACCTTGAAAAGTGAGATGATTATTTTTCTGGAACATCTTTCAGTTTAGCTCTTATAAATGTTAGAACCTCTTTGAATGCATCAATCATATCGTTATTAAGTTGGCTGCTCAGGATATTGTTTTCTTTGCCGTCATGGAAATGATGCGGAAAAGACTCGATATCAGGATGGTCAGGTGCATTGTCCCATCGGTGTATCAAACCACGCACTGCCCTCTGCTCCCAATGAAAAGAATAATCGTTCTCTTCACTCAACCAGACATCAAGGAAACTTCCATCGATTAGAAACACCCTCAACTTGTTCGGCTGTGCTGATTTTCCGCCAATCAAGGCAGTTTTATTAATAATATCTGAAAACTCGGTCTTTGTTATTTGTTCAAGCATCCGATATGTTATAAGCATCTAAGGAAACCTGCCAAGGCGTACTTTAAGGTCATTGACATATTTTTCCTTATTCTTCCAGATAATATAATCTTCCCAGGCAGGATGGCTTGATATCTTTTTAGACTTGATCGCCTCATATAAATCCTCTTTTGAAGCTACGTTATACCTGTCCATGAGGTCAGCAATATCTGCTTCAGCAAGCCGGATTTCCTTTTCGATAAAGGATAATAAACCTTTTTGGATAAGCACAGTCTCAGGTAAGCCTATGACATGGCGCAAATCAGCAGTAATTTCTGAGACTGAATCTTCACTATACATTATATATGCTATAAGATTTCTGGTAATTTAAGACTTATTGTCAGCAATAATCTTTGCGATCTTCGCGTTCTTTGAGGTGAGAATATGCTTGATGAGCTTGTTGAAAGATTGAAACCTTTTCCTGAATGCAGCGGCTGAATTGGTTTTTATAAATATGGAAAAATGCAACTTTTTTTCGAAAAAGACATTTGAACCGCCGCACGTAGATCAGATCAACCCCTTAATCTTCTCAAGCACACTCACAGCATCTTCTCTTTTTACATCCACTTCATGCTCTAATAAACAATCAAGCAGTTTTCCTTGATCCGGATCACTGACGATACCTTTTTTCATACACTCACTAACGATATTCCGGTAATTCCTGTCAGGATAGAATAATTTCCTGGCAATATCAAGGATGGAATCAGCTATCTCATGCTCAAGAAGCCCACTCTCCACCGCGGATCCGAGTGTCGCCCTGATGTTCACAAGCGGAACCGACAGCGCTTCCATGGTATCTTGATCAAAAGTGACTGCGACCTCATCATCAGACTCAAGAACACCGCTCCTGTACATCTCGTATATCTTTCCCACGCCGATCATTCCGTACGAGTCAAGTTCAGACGCCCGAAGCGCCCCCATACTTCCTCCTCCCACCACTATTACTCCACTTTTTATCGCATCGATTATCTCACGGTGAGCAACAGCTGCGCTGTCAAAAAATACTCCGTCGATTATCCCAATAATGTCAGGCGGGTTCCTCATTATCCTCTTGATATCATTCCGCTTTACCGGAGGGCGGTAATCTGCATTCAGTATCTTCATTGCATCGTGATAGTTTATGCTCGTGCCAGTGTACACCACGACCCTCATAAAGCGGCGCCTCGCTTTATGACTCTCTTCTTCTTTTTACTGATTCGCTCTCCCTTTCTCTCACGGTCAAGCGTATATTGCTCGAACATGGGGATTATCGCCCGGATGACCGGGACTTCCACCCCTCTTGAGAGATTTACTATTATAGCGCCGTCAGCGATACCGTCAAGTCTCTCAAGCACTGTACTGATATTGGCGGCAGGGGTATCACTTGAGCTGTCCCTGAGTTCATTCATCGGCACGGTCTTTACGTCCTCATACCAGTACCAGTTCAGTTTTTTCATGTGGTCGTAACCGAAAGTTCGCACTACCTGTTCCCTGTCAGTATCTTCGCGCGCTCCGTGTATCTGGACAACGCGGCTTTGGGCGGCTTCTGTTAGAGCCCTTGTAACAGCTATCTCTGGTGACAGGTGAGAACCTGCGCCCATGACAAGGAGGGCAGGGTCCCTAAGAACTGTATCATCAAGTGCAGCAACGACAGTTGGCACATCGACATCGGATCCAAGGAGCCAGAGCTTAACTTTGATCCCTGCCTCTTCCAATCTGGCCTTTAATCCAAAATTTATGCCGTCGCTTTCTGAAAGCATTATCTCTGTGCCAGGATTGCGGGTATATTCGGCGATGCTTAGGGCATCTCTCTCAATTACTTCAAGGAGTCCATGCAACACAGCTTCTTCGATAGTATTTCCCGAAGCAAGACCGTTAGTATTACTGCGGAAAAGCTTAACTCCGTTACGCGGGTCGTATGGATGGAATACGGCATTGGCAGGAACGAATACTTCAATATCGTTCATGATGTCGTGCCCCATGACCCATTCAAGTTTTGTGAACTCAGAAAAGGGCTGGGGCAGGAGAAGGGCATCGGGAAACAGGGCGGGATAGCTCTCGCTTATGGACTCATAGGTATCCACCACCCTCTCAGTGTCAAGCGGGACACCGGTAAGGTTAATGCTGACCTCGGGCTGCTCTGCAAGACAGCGCTCAAAACTTTCCATAATGGCTGATATCCTGGCGTTTGTGTCAGTTACACCTTTTCCTGAATATATCGAAATGGCACCTGCGGCTGCACTTGGTCTTATGGCTGAGAATACAGGGATGCCCACGCGGTCAAGGTCTGTGATGTTGGCGATCCTTGTTACACCAATCCTTGGGAGGAGCTTTGTGGTCCTTTCAAGCGTGGCTTCAGGTGTCAGCACACGCTGAGTGCCTTCAATATAACTAACAGCCGGGTCTATCTCTATTTTACTCATTTTTTGCAATCTTATTGGATAAGGTTATATATCTTGCGATGAAGTAAATTATTCAGAACGCGGCTCAGAGGCAGCCAGGGAGAGCATCAACGAAATAATAAATTGTTTTTTTTTTCAAAATTGCTTTTTTCCCGGCGGCGGGTATATATATTATCACATAGGGCTTAATTGGCAGATATTATGTTACTGACACTAAAAGAGCGTATTGAAAGCCTGTGTGATTATACCTACACATTTACATTGAAGAACAGCAGGGTTCGCCCTGATTGTATAATACCGTCCCAGCAAGGTACTGATTATTCATTCAAAGACCTTGTTAATGAATTAAGAAGCGGCGGAGAGGTCAGAATATGCGGCGGCGTGGGGAAGCGTCTAGCTTACAGCACCGGCGTTGACCTTAAGCAATTTGGGGGGACGGGAAACGTTGAAAAGGCTGGCAAACTCTATATCGACGGCGACGTTGAATCTGAGATGGGAATGGGCATGGTCTCCGGAATAATATATGTTAAAGGGAACGTGGAAGAGCCTCTCGGTAATGTGGTCGAGGTCGCCTCAGATGAGCCTGGCTATCATAAGTTCAGGTCTATAACCGAAATTCTCTGCAATGGGCCGGGAAAAGATACGCTCGTTAAAAATAAGTACGATTGGCAGAAAAATCATCTTATTTTGGACGATGGCGTACTCCGGGGCACGATAGCTGCACGGTGCTATTGTGATGCGCTCGTATCGGTGGAAGGGGATGCCTATAATGGGACAGGATTTTTAATGCGTAAAGGTACTGTTCATATAAGGGGCGATGCAGGGATGAATGCAGGCGCGCATCTTGATGGAGGCGTTGTTGTCGTGGATGGTATGGCATGTGAGTTCGCCGGCGCGTACATGAAAGCGGGTACACTCATATTGAATGATGCAAAGGGCTTTGCGGGGGCGAACCTGAAGGACGGTTTAATTTATGCAAAAAAGAAAATAAGAGTTGCTCCGCCTGTTGAGGAACTTGCCATGTCGCAGGAGGATGCGAATGTGATGATAAAGCATCTGGGAATCGGGCATGTGGAGGCGATGAGTTATCATAAGTTCGGGATAGTTAAGGAGAGGATGGTGCGGATGAGGGACGGAAGCGTGGTGGTGAGGAGGGTGGAGTAACTTTTATTGACTTTGGTTTAAGTTAGGTCAAGAGAGTCGGGTCCCTTCTTGTATGTAGGGGCAAGAATATAAGGAAGTTTTATATATTGTGATGATGTAATATCCACAGATTAGAATCATCTATAATCAAAAATCAAGGATGTGTAATTGTGATGAGAGATCAGGAAAAAAGTGCTCCGGTAATTGCCGGGGAAACTTATGATGTATCGATAGAAGGAATTGCCAAACAGGGCGACGGAATCGCGAAAGTTGAGGGTTTTGTCATATTTGTGCCAGGGACAAAAGTCGGGGACAAGGTAAAGATCAAAGTGGATAAGGTAATGCGGAAATTCGCTTTCGGAGAAAAGGTAGTATAAATAGTTAATATATTTATTTTTTACCTTTCGGATCATTCTTTCTTATATCATTAAAAAAGTTCATAAGCGAATACTTTACGCGCTCAGGCGCCACATCGACTATTTCTGCCCGTTCCTCTTCGGGAAAAATATTAAATACAGAATATTTTCCCAGTTTTTTCGAAGAGGTGGATGTATAGCGACCGTCCAGCAGCACCCTGACTCCGTAGTCCATTGGTGAGCGTACCACCCTTCCGAGCGCCTGCCTGACCCTTCTTATTGTGGGGATCTCTATGGCATATTCCCACCCGTGCCCGAACTGGGCTTCGTATGCAGATTCAACTGCACGCGTCCTGTCGTTAAGAGCAGGATAACCTACTCCCACGATAACCACAGTCCTTCCCCTTCCATCCTTATAGTCCACGCCTTCGGTGAGCGTTCCCCACATGTATGATATGAGGACGGCTTTCTTTCCTGCTTCTCCAAGGCTAAAGAATTCATTCCTGATCGACCGGGATGAAACGCCGACCTCGTCAAGAAAGACAGGGACATTGCATTTGATCCTGTTTTTGTACTGTGTGGCTTCATAAAAACTCGGGAAAAATATTAACACATTCCCGTCCGACTGTTCGATGATATCGTTCAATACCTTTGTGATGACCTCTTTTGTTTGCGGGTTGTCCCTGTCTTTCGCAAAAAGGGGAGGAACTGATACACTTATTGTCAGCCTTTTTTCTTTTGGGAATGTAAGACCATAGGATAATTCGCATGTCTCCCGCGCGATGCCCAGGGTGGTTTTTATGGTCTCAAAGGGGGCAAGGGTGGCTGACATCAGTACAGCGGAATGGACGCTGTCAAATAAAGGCGAGGTAACGTTTTTCGGGATACATGAAAAGAGTTCAAGCCGACCGTATATCTCGTTATTCTGGCGCCTTACGCTCAATATCGGGTAATAACTACTGTCGTTTGAGAATTTCATGTAATCGTAAAGGAAGCGAGCTGCTGCAAGGCTGCTTGAGATTTTTTTTACCGGGCTTTTTCCTTCTATGAACTGTTTTTCATAGAAAGCATCAATGGATACTCCAAGACTTCGAATGTGTTCAATTGTCTCATCGATCTTTTTTATTCCATCCCTGTCAAGTGCCTTAAGGAGCTTTGCCTTGAACATATCCATGCGTTCTTCGGGGTCCGCGATCCGAAGATCATGCCAATCTTTACCTATCCTTTCACGTTCACCGAACTTTTTATCAAGAATTAAATTATATGTTCCGCCAAGAGTATCAAGAAGTGCATGAAGGAATGTCTCTATATCCTGCGAGGATAAGGTATCTTTGTTTGCTTCAACTTCATCAAGAGCCCTGTTTATTGTCAATTCAGAGAGCGTAAGTGAGGAGTGCGAGCGTGCGGCAGATTCAATATTATGCGCCTCGTCAAATATCGCAATGATATCCTTAAGGCTCTTGTCCATCCACCCAAGCACATTAGTACGGATATCCTCATCGAGGAAGTGATGGTAATTGCATATCAAGAGGTCTGCTTCTTTCATGTACCTTTTCAGGAGTTCATATCCGCAGCAATCATTGGACAATGCCCAGTCTGCAACTTCTTCTGGCGTTCGCACACCTTCGAAAAGCCAGGTTTTAAAATCATCATTATCGTTCTTTAGAAGCGAAAGAAGTTTGTCACATGAGTTTTTTCGAAGGTCATTGAGCTGTCTTTCGTATTTATCAGATTCCCTGCCCAATTCTTTCTGAAGTTCAATTAGACCCGTTTCTTTTACTCTTTTTTGTTTGTCTCTTACCGACTTCATCTCATTTTTTAGCTGGGTAAGGTCTTTTTC
>JAJRAP010000278.1 GCA_028679855.1 Candidatus Methanoperedens sp. | reverse complement strand
TGCCGACCATTTCGCAGGAAATACGAGCCGAGGTAGCCAAGCGGCCCACGGCGCTGGTCTTGAAAACCAGTTGTGCTACGCACAGCAGGAGTTCAAATCTCCTCCTCGGCGCTCATGTTTTTGATGATAGTAGTAAAAATAAGAAATTAATAAATATCAGATCATCTTAACTGACTCACATGTATTATCTGAGGCTGCACAGTGGGATACCTTCTAATTTAAAGACATCGATTGTTTTCCTGCTCCTTATTGTCATGATCGGGACTGTTGGCTTTCATTACCTGGAAGGAGTTAATCTCATCACTTCGCTCTACTGGACAATTGTCACAGTGGCAACTATTGGATACGGGGATGTTGTACCACACACTATGGGGGGCAGGATATTTAGCATAATCATTATAATCTCCGGAGTCTCAGTAGCTTTATACACCTTTACCGCTGCAATGGCATTTTCTGTAGAGGGTCAGTTAAAAACAATCCTGGGCGTGAGTAAAATGCAGGAAAAAATAAATCAGATGAAAGATCATGTTATAGTGTGCGGCTACGGGAAAGTGGGTAAAAACATAGTTTCCAATCTTATCAAAGAGAAAATTCCATTTGTGGTGATAGAGAAAGATACTGCTGCTGTTGAGATCCTTGCAAGAAATAACCTTCTTCATGTCGTTGGAGATGCTACATACACTGAGACCCTTGATATGGCAGGAACCTCACGAGGAAAGGTTCTGATCTCATGTTTATCCAATGATGCCGATAACCTGTATGTTATCATTGAAGCAAAGGAAATGAATCCGAAGATACATCTTATCTTAAGGGCAAGCAGACCTGAGAGTGTAAAAAGATTCCTGAAACTGGGTGCTGATAAGGTCATTTTGCCAGAGGAAGCAGGTGCAAATCAGATGGCAGGCGCAGCAAAGGAATATTTTTAGACTGTCAATTACAAAAACCTTATTATCTATCATGTGTATGTAGCCTCTCGCGCCAAGGTGGCGGAACGGCTACGCAATCGCCTGCAGAGCGATTCCAATCCGGTTCGACTCCGGACCTTGGCTTATTTTTTCAACATCGCAACATTCATAGACCTGTATGACTAACAGGTAATCATGATCGAGAGGAAGGAGATAACAGAAATTTTATCCGGCTACGACCTGAAAGAAACAACCATCGGCGTACTGGCATCACACTCTGCGCTTGATGTGTGTGATGGCGCCGTGGAAGAAGGGTTCAGGACGCATGCTGTGTGCCAGAAAGGACGCGAGAAGACATATACAGAATATTTTAAGGCACAGAGGCAGGGCGGGAAGCTTATCCGCGGGATAGTGGATACCGCAGATGTTTATAATAAATTCAATGAGATACTTAAGATCGAGAACCAGCAAAAACTCAGAGTTAGAAACACGATTTTTATCCCGAACCGTTCTTTCACATCCTACTGCTCGATAGACGACGTGGAAGAAAAGTTCAAAGTCCCGATGTTCGGAAGTCGCAACCTGCTTCGCAGCGAGGAACGGGGCATCGAGAAGGACTATTATTGGCTTCTTGAAAAAGCCGGGCTGCCGTTTCCGGAAAAGATAAAAAAGCCAGAGGATATAGACAGTCTTGTGATGGTCAAGCTTCCCCATGCCGTGAAGAAGCTTGAACGGGGTTTCTTTACTGCATCCTCGTATGAGGAATTCGAACAGAAATCCGGCGCGCTCCTGAAGCAGGGCGTGATATCCCCGGAAGCACTTGTTGAAGCCAGGATCGAGAGATATATTATCGGACCTGTTTTTAACCTGGATATGTTCTATTCACCCCTTGAGGAAAAGATGAGTAAAATTGAACTGCTTGGCATAGACTGGCGGTTCGAGACGAGCCTTGACGGGCATGTGCGCCTTCCCGCGCCGCAGCAGATAACGCTGAACGAGCGGCAGGTGACACCTGAATACACTGTATGCGGGCACAATTCAGCAACCCTTCGCGAGTCGCTGCTTGAAGATGCGTTCGAGCTTGCTGAAAAATACGTGAAAGCAACACAGAAATACTACGAACCAGGGATAATAGGTCCCTTCTGCCTTCAGACCTGCGTGGACAAAGACCTGAATTTCTATGTTTACGATGTGGCGCCTCGCGTTGGCGGGGGAACTAACGTGCACGTTTCAGTGGGTCACCCATACGGCAATACCCTGTGGCGCAAACCTGTGAGCACAGGCAGGCGCATGGCTATGGAAGTAAGAAGGGCTATAGAGCAGGGGAGGATGGAAGAGATAGTGACGTGAGATTTTTTTTCTCTCCCGAATACGTGGATTCGATCAAAAAGCTTCCAAGACCAGGAGACGATACTGTTGTAAACAAGTTTCGGGACGCAGGCAGGGAGCGTAAGATGTTCAAGGCGCTCCCATCCGCGTAGGGCAAAGCTGTCCACAGCATCGACAAGCTCTTTCGGGATGCCTGTGAGGGATTCATAGACCCCGAATGCCATGTTCCATGCCATGCTTGTAAAAATGCCGATGAAAAAAAGAACGGCCGCAGGGAAGAAACCCAGGATAAAGTATCCTTTCTTCATCCGGTTATTGCATTCCTGATAAGTATATAATCTTTTTCAGGTCGATGATTACTGATTATCCAATATCCCTTTTTCTGAGCTTCCCGCCTGCTAACTGTCCTGCGACATCCGATAATACAAGAAGCGGCATTACGGTCCAGTTCAAACCCGAGAATACCCTCAATAAGAATACGAATGGGACGGGGATGTGAATAGCCATTATCCACTGCCGTGAAAACCTTGCTGCTTTACTTCTCATATAGCCAAAAGGCAGGTTGATCAAGAATACCACCAGCATTAATTCATTTATAGACATAATCATTTCTTTTCAAGAAATTCAGAAAACGCCAGATTACCGGTGATCTTTTTGATCTTTATCTTGACGATATCTCCTTTGACCGTCCCTGGCACATAAATGGTATATTTATCTTTCTTGGCGATGCCGTCACCTTTGCTCCCAACGGCTTCTATTCTTACCTCGTAGGTCTCGCCTTCTTTTAGTGCCGCCTCTTTTACAAGATGGACCGCTGCATGTTGCTTCGATACCGGTCTGTGAGCGCCGCATGCATCGCATCGCATCGCCAAAAACCTATCGACTTTAACAAGATGCGTATCCGGGCGACCACATTCTGAGCAGGTCACATAATCTTTAATATATGCATCAATAAGCTGAAAGAACACACTTGAACTGAATTTTCCCTGGAATATCGCCCTGTTCCCCTCACGCTTACCTGCAGTACCGAGTTCACGCAAGAGAAATTTGAAAACGTGCTCAGGGTCGCGGTTCAGTTTATCTGCTATTGCTGAGAAATTTTCAAGTACTGTTGTTTTTCCTTCTGTAAGCAGCTTTGGTTCCGGAGGTACAAAACGCTCTCCTGTGCCTTTGATTTCGGGCAGTTTAGATAAAGCCCTGTCCAGACTTGCCAGATAATCGTTCATGAACCTAACTTGGGATCAATTCCTGACCTTTTTCCACAACCAGTCTTATGGGTGTGGGCAGTTTGTGCCCTGCGGAGATCAGACTTTCTTTTGCCAGTTTGAAATTCTCTGGATTTATCGATAACGTCATTAATTTCTGACCTGCTCTCACCCTGGCTGCTGTGCCGATCGGTTTCCCGAAAGCATTGCGCATTCCCTGGGATACACGGTCTGCTCCTGCACCTGTTGCCTGTTTGTTCTCCCTCAGAACTTGATGTGGATATACTCTGATCTTAAAATGATAGCCATTCTGTCCTGCACCTTCAAGTAAGGGTTTGTTTGCCGCTATACGAGCTGATTCAAGAGCGCTGTGGCGTATCTGGCATGCTTCTTTTGCTACGAGTGAGATCTCAACTGGAAATTCATCTTTTAAATTCCCGATGTCAAATGTTACTATCTTGCTTCCCGGGACACCACCCATGTATTTCCTCCGCGTATATGAACGCTGGGTGATATTCCTGTACATTCTTGCTGGTTTTCTTGCCATTGGATAATCCTCCGATAATTGATATACGCTTAAAATGTATTACACGATTTGACCTCCACATGACTTTATGGCTTATAAACTTTATCGAATAGATAAGCTTTAAATTACATGCCGTTATATTTGCGGTAGCTTCGGGCCCGTAGCTTAGGCAGGTGGAGCGCTCGGCTGATAACCGAGAGGTCTTGCGTTCAAATCGCAACGGGCCCATCACTAAAATTATTTTTTTTAACCGATCTTCTTATACATCCTTGCCTGGAACCCGTGGTATTTGCAGCACCCTTCCGCATCCTTCTGGTCAATCGCCTTGCTGTCAAAAGACGATAATTCTGCACAGTACAGCGCGTACGGCGAACTCCTTGCCATGACTTTCGCGCTACCTTTATAGAGCCTCAGTTTCACGTTCCCGGTAACCCTCTCCTGCGAATTATTGATAAAGGCGTTAAGATCTGCGAACAATGGTTCATCCACAAGACCCTTGTATGCAAGCTCGCTCCAGGTCTCATCCACCAGCGACTTGAACCGCAGCTCATCCCTGGTCAGAACAAGCTTCTCAATGTCCCTGTGAGCTGTCAATATGATTGTTGCAGCAGGATGCTCATAATTCTCCCTTGCCTTGAGACCAAGAACCCTGTCCTCCATCATATCTGTGCGCCCCACACCGTGAGCACCACCGATCTTGTTAAGCTTCTGAATAAGTGAAACGCCATCCATCTTCTCACCGTTAACAGAAACTGGCACACCGTGTTCGAAACCAATATCTATTTCCTCTGCCTCCCCTGCCTTTTCAGGGGATACCGTCCACTCGAATATCTCCTCTGGCGGGACAAAATCAGGTTCTTCAAGCCTTCCCCCCTCGATACTGCGGCTCCAGATATTCTCATCCACGCTCCAGGGCTTTGATCTCGTAGCAGCCACGGGTATCCCGTGCTCCTTTGCGTACTCCATTTCCCACTCGCGCGTGAGGTTCATGTCCCTCATCGGAGCCATGACATCAAGGTTCGTGCTTCGAAATATTGTCTCGAACCTTAACTGGTCGTTCCCCTTTCCGGTGCAGCCATGCGCCAGCGCGTGAGCTTTTTCTTTCTTCGCCACTTCCACAACTTTTTTCGCTATCAGCGGACGCGCTATCGACGTGCCTAGAACATAGCCTTCATAATTGCCGTTCGCCTTGATGAGAGGGAAGATATAATTTTTAACAAATTCGTCTTTTGCGTCTATAGTGTAATGTTTCTGGCTTATCATTGCAGCTTTTTTCTCAGCCTGTTCTATTTCCTTTTTAGGTTGCCCGACATCCACGGTAACCGTGATCGCATAATCACAGCCATAATGTTCTTTCAACAGGGGTATGCACACGGAGGTGTCAAGACCGCCAGAATAAGCAAGTACTACCTTTTTCATATCCGGCCTAATAAGTGCAGAAAGATTAATAGTTTTTGTTTTTGAAAATGAGAATTGGTCCGAGGGGGGATTTTCACCCCCTAATAGCAACAGAAGAGCAACCCATAGGAGGTAGTGGGCTCGGACACTTCCAAACATCCATAAGTATTAATCATAGTTATCATAATAATCATGTCCTCCTACAATAGATACTACGTAGGCTTACTATATATAAGGTTTTCGCTGTGGTATTATTAAAAATATATTTAAATTATATAATATTTTTTACTATCCGGACTATGTCCACTGGACTTTTTCCCACAGTGACGCCAGCGCGTTCAAATGACTGAATTTTGTCAAGTGCGGTACCCCCTCCTGCTGA
>JAJRAP010000024.1 GCA_028679855.1 Candidatus Methanoperedens sp. | reverse complement strand
TATTATCTTGAAATGTTTCTATCTGTACATGCTTAAAGCGTATTTAGATTTAGGGGCAATTCTTGACAAAATGTCATAATAATAAGCAGCTATTGTTTTATTTCCTAAAATTTTATTTATTAACGCCAGATTATAACACGCTTCATAATTTTTCTTGTCAATCGCGAATGCTTCTTCATAAAAATGCAGCGCAGCGGAATATTCTTTTTTAAGAAAGTAATTGTTTCCTATTCCAACAAGTGCACCGGAACGTTTTGGATTGATTTCAAGTACTTTCTGATAATAATAAATGCTTGTTTCTGTATCACCTTTCTGTCCATATATTAAAGCAATGCCTTCGTAAACATCCGACTTATCGGTTTTTGCAATATAATTTAGACTATTCGTGTACACAGCTATTGCTTGTTCAATCTGTCCCTTTCGCTCATAATACTGTGCTAATCCCAAGTATGCACCAGCGTAATGTTGGTTATTTCTGATAGCCTTAAAATAAAAAACCTCATCATTCTTCCATTCGAGATTTGCCCTCACGGTAATAGCGCTGAACACAAAGATTATCAGGGATGTAAATAGTATGGTTATCTTTCTATATTGCTCAAATGGTTTTTCAATTAAGTATGCCAGGAAAACTACAAAACCTGCCGATGGCAGATAAAGAAATCTTTCAGCAAAAGCAGGTCTCGAATGAAATGCAAGCAATAATGCTGGCAGTAAAGTAACAAATATCCAAATAACTGGGAACAAGGATTTTCTATCTTTTATCACATAAATTACTATAGAAATGAATGCAGCAGCCGAAAAAATAACTCCTTTAAAATTAATAAAATCCGATTCCGATATACTAAAATAAAAGACAAGAGGCCATGGGATGAATAGAAGTTTAATGTAACCGGAAATAAATTCGATAACGTTCTTTAGTCCAGCAAATGAAAATTGCAATGTTCCACTTATCCCTCCAAGGACAGTCCCCCTTAGGAGAAGATATAAAATAGTCACCAGAATAAAAATAAAAAGGTTCTTAGTATAGATTTTCTTATCCTTCAAATAGTCATATGCGATAATTATTAACGGCAAAACAACAGCAACTTCCTTTGACAAAAGTGAAAAGATGAAAGAGATGATCGAGAGTAATAAAAGAATAGATTTGTGGTTATCTCTGTATATCAAATAAAACAGAAATGAGGATAGGAAAAAAAATGTAAGAATCAAATCTGTTGCTCCTGATATCCAGCTTACAGACTCTGTGTGCACAGGATGGACTGCAAATATTATTGTTCCTAACAACGGAATAATTGTTTCTTGAGAGAGAAGAACCTTTCTGAGAAGAAAAAAGACCAATATCGAATTACATATGTGCAGAAGAAGGCTTGCCAGATGAAAACCAAAGGGGCTGACTCCCCAGATTTGATAGTTCAAAAAGAGGTAAACAAGGAAAAGCGGTCTATAGAGAAACTCATCTTTGATCCCAAGATTTGATATGTCCCATACGCCGTGTGTGAAATAATGCGGGAGATATTCGATTGAGGCAATTTTTTCGTTATTGATGATCATTGGCCTGTCATCACAGACAAAGTCTCCTCTGAGACTGTTACCATATGCCAGAACGGTTAAAACAGTTATGATAATAAGTACTACAGCAGTATTCTTTTGAACTTCAGTCATTGACTATTGTCCGATGAACTATTCTTCGCCTCATTTTACTCGCTATTTTTGTCATCACTGCTTTCTTCGACTGCGTAAAGGGCCGCCCTTGCACTTCCGTAAAATCTTGCCGATATCAATGCCTTAAGTTCTTTTTCGACACGATCTATCACAGATTTCCAGTCCCCGGGTGAAGGCTGCCGGAACAGTCTCATTGTCGGATACCAGGGGGTGTCTTCCCTGTCAAGCATCCACCGCCAGTCAGAAACAAACGGAAGCAATGTCCATACAGGTTTGCCTAAAGCCCCTGCCATATGTACAGTTGCACTATCCACAGAGACCACAAGATCAAGGGCGGATATCTGCGCTGCAAATCCATCAAGGTCCTTCAGCGGATCAGAATCTTCCCAATCATAAATTGTTACTCCCATATTTTCCTTTGCTTCCCGCAATTCATAATTGCAGTCTCCGTATTGAAGATTTATAAAAAATATTCCTGTTATGGAAAACAGTTCTTTCCATTGCGCCAGATCTATAGAACGTTTCAGCCTGTCATAGGGGTTACTCCCTCCACGCCACGAGATACCGATCTTTAAACCCGCTCCCAATTCCTTAAATCTGTTATGCCAAAACTCTGCTTTTGAAACATCCGGAACGAGATATGCGATAAATTTATGAAAACTTGAAAGGTCAGGGCGTAAATACAAGGGCAAACTGCCGATGGGTACTACTAAGTCAAAAGGCGGAAGTTCCGGCGGATACGGATTGGTTGCGCCAATTTTTTCTATTACCTTAGCTTTAGGAAAAGAACGCTCGAAAACCGGAACGAGTCGCTTGTCGCATTCCACTAAGCATAATTCTGTCTGAGTTATTACCTCTGAAAGGCATGAAGCAAACATTATCTCATCACCTACCCCTTGTTCTGTATATATAAACAAGGTCCTGTCTGTGAGGGATGAGCCATCCCACAGGGGCTGAGGGAAACTACGTTTGTCTTCATTATTTTCCAGTTTCCATCTCAGTTCATATCCTTTCCAGCCATCCTTGAAATTACCCAGCGTTAAATGAATAAGCGCGATATTCCAGTGTGCCAATACATGCTCAGTATTAATGTCGATTGTTTTTTGATAGCTCTGCTTTGCTTCATCGAGTTTTCCTTTCGCCGCATATGCATTTCCGAGATTATAGTGAGCTTCAGCATAATCAGGGTTAATTCTTATCGCTTCCTTACAATACAAAATCGCTTCATCAGGTTGTCCTGTTTCTTTTAACGCAATCCCCAGATTAAGATAAGCTCTGAAAAGACCTTTATCCAATCCAACTGCTTTTT